>NZ_JBIUAT010000011.1:0-77703 GCF_044547685.1 Acinetobacter sp. NPDC052428 | reverse complement strand
AAATTCTGTCGCATACAATTTGTGTGGTGCTAAATAAAAAGCTTGGTCATTCACCAATTCAATTCGAAAATCTTATTTTAAGTTGAGATTGGCGTTTTAAAGATAATGGATTAGATCATTCCTTAACAGGCCTTAGCGCTGGGCTGAACAGTACGAGGCAGTTCACGACGCAGAATTTTGCCTACTGCAGACTTTGGTAATCCAGCCACAAACTCAATGTATTTGGGCAATTTATAACTGGTCAGTTGCTGCTTCAGATAAGTCATGACTTCATCTTGGGTCAGAGTTTCATCCTGTTTCACAATAAATGCCTTGGGTACCTGTCCAGACTTTTCATCATCAATACCAATCACTGCACATTCCAGTATTTTAGGATGTTTGGACAGCACGCCTTCCAGCTCATTGGGATAAACATTAAATCCGGAGACCAGAATCATGTCTTTTTTGCGGTCCAGAATGGTGATATAGCCCTGCTCGTCCATACAACCGATATCACCTGTCAGGAAGAATCCATCTTTGGTAAATACCTGTGCTGTTGCTTCGGCTTGCTGCCAGTATCCTTTCATCACCTGTGGACCACGTATGGCTATTTCTCCAGCCTGATTAAGCTCTACAGGTTTTCCTTCATCATTCAGAATCAGAATTTCAGTCCCTGCCAATGGCAAGCCAATCGTGCCACTAAATCGCCGGCTTAAAGGCGGGTTAAAAGTTGCAGTTGGTGAGGTTTCAGAAAGTCCGTAGCCTTCATAAATCTGGCAGCCTGTGACCTCATACCATAAATTTGCCGTATTTTTTAAAATCGATGCTCCCCCGCCAGTTGTAGTTTTCAGGTTTGAATGATCCAGTTCACGAAAACGTGGATGATGTCCCAGTGCATTAAACATGGTATTCACCCCAGGGAAAACAGTGGGTGGATGTTTCTGGTATTGATCCGCCAAAGCATCCAGATCTCTCGGATTTGGAATCAGAACATTAGCGAAACCACGGCTTAAACCATAACTGAACAGGCAGATGGTAAATCCATAAATGTGATACAGCGGCAAGGCACAGAATACATATTCATTTTCAGTGGCATAGCGGTCACCAAAATGGCTGATAAATACGGTACTGTTCTGGGCGATATTAAATAAAATATTGCGATGGCTCAGTTCTGCACCTTTAGAAACACCTGTGGTACCTCCCGTGTATTGCAGAATGACCGTATCTTCCTGATGCTGTACAGGTGTTTTGAAATCAATAATTTCTACCTGATTTATTGCCTGCCTAAAGTCAAAGAACTGTTTATCCGGATATTGTGTTGCCTGACTATAAATAGCACTTTGCTGCTCTTGAATAAAATCCGGCGAATGCGTCGAAATAACATATTTGAGTTGAGGACATTCCTCTAATGCTGTTAATTGCTCCAAAGTCTGTCCAAGGATAATCAAGGCTTCTGCACCTGAATCCTGTAGCTGATGATAGAGCTCGCGCTGGGTGTACATGGGGTTGACATTGACCAGCACATAACCGGCCCGAATAATGGCAAAGGTCGCGATTGGATATTGAATAATATTCGGTAACATCACCGCAATACGGCTGCCAGCAGTCAGCCCAAGACTCTGTAAATAGCTAGCCAGTTTCTGGCTATACACATCGATATCGTGATAGCTGAATTTGCGATCTAGATAGATAAATGCGGTTTTATCCTGAAATTTTACCAAATTCTCAGCAATTATCGTGCTCAGGGTTTTCTCAGGATCTGGCCGGGTAAACTCCGGATTGATATTCCACTTTTTATATTCTTCCATCCATGGCTGACTGCTCATGACTATACTCCTGTCCTGGATTTACAATTATTTTGTATTATTTAAACCATAAAATTTTGATTTTAATTAAATATTTTTACACCACTTTCTGCTGTCTCGATTCAACATACTGGTAGTGATAACCGCTACGAATAAAATGCTGATTTTTATCCCTAAATGAATGAGCATAATCCGGCCAGACCAAAGTCAGCTTGCGACTGACCGGGTCCAGATACCAGCTTTTACAGCTTTCCGATAACCAGACACTACCTTGCGAAAGCTGCTGTAGCTCCTGCATATAGCTATTTTCAGCACTCTGATCTGCTTCAAAGACCTGAATCTGTTCCTGCTCAAAAAACTGCAAGGCATCCAGCACCAGATCAAACTGGGTTTCCAGAAAATAAAGTGCTGAATTATGTCCACTGCCTGTATTTGGCCCATTCAGGATGAACAGGTTTGGAAAGTTGTGTACGGTCGTTGACTGATAACCCTGCATACCGCTGGACCATTGCTGCTCCAGGCTTAAACCCTGTTTACCCACCACCTTTGCGGCATAGGGTGGACGTGCCGCTTCAAATCCTGTCGCAAATACGATGATATCTGCAGAAAATTTATTTCCAGCCTGGCTTAATACACCGTCTTTCATAACTTCTGCCAATGCTGAGTCTTCAAGTGTGACATTTGGTTTTAGAAAAGTCGGATAATAATCATTAGAAAGCAATAAGCGTTTACAACCAGGTTCATAATTCGGCGTGAGTTTGTGCTGTAATTCTGGATCTGAAATCTGATGTTTTAAGAATTGCAGGCAGTTTTTCTTGACCCGCTCAATCTGGCTTTTCAGATTACGGCGCTGGGCAAAATTGTATTCATTGCCCCAAAACAAGGAATGTCTTAAGGCTGACATACTGTCCGGATCTTTGCGGAAAAGCTGTTTTTCTGACTCAGAATAAGCTCGGTCTGGTCGGGGCAAAATATAGGGCGCACTACGTTGCAAGACGGTCAGGCTTTTGGCCGTTTTGGCAATTTCCGGCACAAGCTGGACGGCAGAAGCACCAGAACCCACCACAACGATATGCTGGTTCTCCAAATTTATCTGATGATTCCAGCGTGCGGAATGCATCACCTGGCCTTCAAATTCTTCCAGCCCCGGAATTTGCGGGAGATGCTCATCAGCCAGATGTCCGGTTGCGGTAATTAAAATCTCAGCCTGATACAGACCTTTAGAGGTGTGAATTTCCCAGATGCGTTCTGTTGTATTCCAGCTAGCCTTTTCCAGTTGCGTATGAAAATCGATATGTGGCCGGATATTTTCCTGATCACAGCATTGAATTAAATAGCGCTGAATTTCTGCCCCTTGCGGAAAGACCCGAGACCAGTCGGGATTTTGAATAAAAGAGAAAGAATATAAATGGGACGGTACATCACAGGCGACCCCGGGATAGGTATTATCACGCCATGTTCCACCCACTTCTGCTGCCCGTTCTATGATTTTAAAATCGTGAATACCCTGCTGTTTAAGGCGGATTGCCATGCCCAAACCGCCAAAACCGCTGCCTACAATCAGAATCTTGCTGCGCTGTCCTTGAGCTTGCATTATTTATCTCCTTTAAGGCATATAAGGCTGGATTTTTTGATTCGCCGGATATTGTTCTGGATGCTGGCTAAACTGATTGATCAGTTGCACTACTTCTGCTGGCGCTTCGACATAGAGCGCATGTCCTGAAGAAATTTCGATATAGCGACTGTTCGAAATTGAAGCAAACAGCAGTTTAGCTTGCGCTACAGGCACCATGCGGTCTTCACGGCAAGCCACAATCAACGTCTCTGCACGAATCTCAGACAAGATTGAGGTGATATCAATGCGATAATTCAGTTCACGCTGTTTGGCTGCATCTTGGGAAGGTTTGACAAAGCGTGCCAGATCCAACACCTGCTGTTCGCTTCGTGCAGACAGATAATCATCACTATACAGGCAATAATTGACAAAATGAGGCAAGGCCGCAGATTGTTCAGTAAATAATTGCTGCCAAATGACAGTACGTAGTTGTTGCACCGAGCTGGTTTTGGCCCAACCGGCTAACAGGATCAAACGCGCTACGCGCTGTTTTAAACTGGCTGCTACTTGTGCAGCAATCACGGCACCGAGTGAATAGCCGACCACTGTAATGATTTCATCTTTTGCAACTGCATGCTGAATCAGTGCTTCAACCTGCTGGCTAAAATCGGTCACCTTTAGATCAGCTTTATCGGGGGTATGCAAATCAATGGATAAAACCCGCTGATGAATACCCAGCATCGGAAAAATATAGCTGAAATGCTTGTCGGTATTTCCACCGGTGCCATGAATCAGAATAATAGTGGGAAATGCAGAACGCTGTCCGACTTCATGAAAAGTAAGTTGCAGATCAGCATAAGGACACTGTCGAGTAATCATGTCTAAATCCATATAGACTCCTGATCTTGTTATTTTATGGTTTATTCAATACCCGAGAATAAATCTCAATATTTGAATGGGGTGAGGATGTAAAATTATTAAAAAAAGACCCACGACAAGAGTATCGTGGGTCAAAAGCTTTAATCGAATTTGAACTCTTCAGGTTCAAGTAAAAACAGGCTTTCACCACCCGCCTGAATATTGGCAAAGTGGGTTGAAGTTCTTGGCAAAATACGTGCAAAGAAGAATTGTGCAGTTTTGATCTTGGCTGCATAGAACGGATCAGTATTACCTTCTTCAATTTTCTGCTGCGCAGTAATTGCCATTTTCAGCCACAGATAAGCGGACACGACATAACCAGAGAAATATAGGTAGTCAACTGATGCTGCCCCAATTTCATTGGCAGACTGCTGAGCCTGCTCCTGAATGGTTCTGGTTAATTCCAGCCATTGTTCAGTCAACTGGCTGACTTGTGCAACTTGCTGGCTAAACTGGGCATGTTGTTGATGTTCTTTTACAAAGCCTTGAATTTCCTCGGTTAATGCGGTCAACAGACCCAATTTTGAACCTAGAACTTTACGCGCCAGCAAGTCAATGGACTGAATTTCAGTGGTTCCTTCATAGAGGCTGGCAATACGTGCATCACGGGCAATCTGTTCCATGCCATGTTCAGCAATATAACCGTGACCACCGAAAATCTGCATACCATGTTTAGCCGCTTCTATGCCGGTTTCGGTCATTAATGCTTTGGCAATAGGGGTTAATAATGCTAGACGGTCTTCAGCTGCTTTCTTTTCTTCCGGGCTGTCAGTGGCTTCAGCGATATCGGCATAGGTCGCCAGATAATATGCAAGTGCACGTGAACCTTCTGCAAACACCTTTTGAGTCAGCAGCATGTTACGTACTGCCGGATGCACGATAATCGGATCTGCAGGTTGGCCTGGCGCTTTCGCACCTTCAAGTGAACGCATCGCCAGACGGTCTTGGGCATAAGCCAATGCCCCCTGGTAAGAAGACTCTGCTGCTGCCAAGCCTTGAATGGCTGTACCGATACGTGCCGAGTTCATAAAGGTAAACATGCAGTTTAGGCCGCGATTTTCAGGCCCAATCAGGAAACCTTTGGCATTATCAAAATTCAGCACACAGGTCGCGTTACCGTGAATGCCCATCTTGTGTTCAAGAGCGCTACATACCACGCCATTACGGGAAGCCACATTACCAGCTTCATCCAGATTGTATTTCGGCACAATAAACAGCGAAATACCTTTGGTTCCCGCAGGTGCATCTGGCAAACGTGCCAATACGATATGCACGATATTTTCAGCCAGATCATGTTCACCGGCTGAGATAAAGATTTTCTCACCACTGATGCTGTAACTGCCGTCTTCATTTGGCACTGCTTTGGTACGGATTAAACCTAGGTCAGAACCGGCATGAGATTCAGTCAAGCACATGGTTCCCGTCCAGCGACCTGCAATTAAAGGTACCAGGAATTTCTGTTTCTGTTCATCGCTACCGTGGTGCTCTAAAGTACGCATGGCACCATGGGACAGGCCTGGGTACATGCCCCAAGACCAGTTGGTTGCAGTAATAATTTCAGAAATAGCAATCCGGTATAAAGTTGGGAAGCCCTGACCGCCATATTGTTCATCACCGGTTAAAGAGGTAAAGCCGAGTTCTACATATTTGTCATAAGCTGCTTTAAACCCATCTGGAGTAGTTACGATGCCATCCTGCAAACGGCAACCCTGCTGGTCGCCTGTCGCATTAATCGGTAGAAGTTCGTTTTGGCAAAAGTCCGCAGCGACTTCCAGATATTGTTCCATAATATCCATAGAAACCTTGTCTGCGAATTTTGCATAGCCCTGATATTTCTGTTCAACGTTTAACAGGTCTTTCAGGACAAACTTCATGTCTTTTAATGGCGCAATATAATTTCTCATCGTAATTCCCTTGTATGAGTTCTAATTTGTATATTTATGACAATTAATTTCATAATACGAAATTATGTTTTAAATCCACTATAATATAATTTAAAGAATAAAATCTAGTCATTCGATGAAATTTCCCATTTAAAAATAAAAAATATACAGAATGAAAAAAAGCCATTCATGGTGGAATGGCTTTCCTATTCAGCGACTGCACTAAAGCTAATTAACGTGGAAAAAATTGAGCTAAACGCTGATGAACGATCTGCTCTGCCTCCTGCATGATATTTTCAATCAGCGTCTGACAAGTCGGAATGTCATGAATCAATCCCATCACTTGACCTGCAGTCAGTACACCAGCATCAATATCGCCATTTTCTAAAGCAAGCTTGCCTTTTAAGCCACTGACATAGGGACGAATCTGTTCAAATTCCAGATCTGGATCTTCACTCATTTTTACCACTAAATCAGATACCGCATTTTTGGCAACACGGGCAGTATTTCTGAACTGTCGATACAGCAGATGTGTCGCCCTTTCATCATTGTCGACATAGAACTGTTTGATGTTTAGATGGATCGGCGCTTCCTGAGTTGCACAAAAGCGTGTACCCATATTGATGCCTTCAGCACCTAAAGCCAAAGCTGCGACCAGACCACGGCCATCAGCAAAACCGCCACTGGCCACAATCGGCACAGTAAGCTGATCCGCTGCCGCAGGAATTAAAATCAGGCCAGGAATATCGTCTTCACCTGGATGGCCCGCACATTCAAAACCATCAATCGAAATGATATCCGCGCCAATTCTTTGTGCTGAAAGCGCATGACGAACGGAAGTACATTTATGAATGACAATAATACCATGTTGCTTAAACGCCTCAATATGTTCATGAGGCTTGTTGCCTGCTGTTTCTACGATCTTGATACTGCTTTCAATGATCGCCTGTCGGTATTCTGCATATGGCGGCGGATTCACAGCGGGCAATAAAGTCAGATTGACTGCAAAAGGCTGATCGGTCATTTCTCGGCAGCGTGCAATTTCCTTGACCAGGGCTTCAGGCGTCGGTTGAGTCAATGCCGTTAATGTTCCCAAGCCACCAGCATTAGATACGGCACTGGCCATTTCTGCGGTACCGACCCACATCATGCCGCCCTGAATAATTGGATAACGAATGCCTAAAAGCTCGGTAATACGGGTCTGAATTTTCATAAATGCTCTCCTTAGCATCCGGTAAATTGTGCAGGGCGTTTTTCAACAAAAGCCTGGACACTTTCTTTATAGTCCTGACTGCTCAGAGCCAGATATTGCAGATTTTGTTCCAGCTCCAGTTGCTGATCCATGTTATTTTCAGCACTGCGTTGCAAGGCCTGTTTGGTTAAAGCCAGTGCATAGGTCGGCTGTTGAGATAATCGGTGTGCAATGTCGTCGATATAAGCATCAAATTCTGTATCTGGAAGCATTTTCCAGATCATGCCCATTTCAGCGGCCTCTTTGGCATGCACCGGTTCCCCCAGAAAAGTAAGTGCCATGGCACGTGCATAACCGATTAAACGTGGCAACATCCAGGTGCCACCGGCATCAGGAATCAAGCCAATTTTAGAAAAGGCCTGAATAAATCGGGCACTTTCCTTGGCAATGACCAGATCACAGGCCAGCGCGATATTGGCACCTGCACCAGCAGCCACACCATTCACTGCTGCGATTACCGGTTTGGGACTCTGGCGGATCAGATTAATCAAGGGATTATAGTATTTGGCCAGCGAGCCTTGCGGTGGCAAAGGCACATTGCCGAGCTGTCCAGCACGTTCTTTTAAATCCTGTCCCGCTGAAAACGCCCGGCCTTTGCCGCGAATCACAATCACTCGAATATCCGGATCTGTATTCCAGTTTTTCAGCACCTGCTGCACTTCCTCATGCATTTGCCGGTTAAAACTGTTGAGTGAATCCGGACGGTTAAAGCTTAAGGTTGCGACGCCTTGCTGAACCTGAGTTTGAATCGTTTCCCACATCATCAATTTCCTTATTTTTTTGCCTGTATCCCTACAATTAATAGCCTTTATTGACATCTACCTGATGGCACAAATCCAGCCCGAGATTTAAGCGTCGGTCATTTTCCAGAATCTGTTCCACTACCACAGACATGGGTGCATGTGAGGCGACATGTGGCGTAACTACGATCTTTTCATGCTGCCAGAATGGATGATCCTGAGTTAAAGGCTCTTCTTCAAATACATCAAGGATTGCACCACGTAAGTGGCCGGAATCCAGTGCATTGAGTAGATCCTGCTCGATTAAATGCTGGCCTCGCCCGACATGAATTAATGCCGCCTGTTCAGGTAACTGCTGAAATAATTCAGCAGAAAGAATGCCGGTATTCTCTTCAGTAAGTGGTAGCAGATTAATCAAGATCTGGCTGTGGGCCAGGAACTCGGAAAGCTGTTCTTGGCCTACATAGCTTTTGACCTGAGCAATCTCTTTTGGGGAATTGGACCACCCAGACACCTGATAGCCCATGTCGGCAAAACGTTTTGCCGCATAACCGCCCATATGGCCAAGGCCCATAATCCCGATCTGGATATGATGGCTATAACTTTGACGATACTGTTTCCATAGCTGCTGCTTTTGCTGCTGGATCATGCAGTCAAAATAACGCTGGAAATACAGCACGCCCCAGAGCAGATAATCAAACATGCCTTTTTGATGATGTGGATCCAGTACCCGACATACTGACTGGTCAGATCTAATCTCGTTTAAATTTAAATGTTCGACCCCCGCAGCAATCGAATGAATCAGACCAAGTTCTGGAAGTTGCCGGAGTTTTTCCAGATCTGGAAACCACGAAGCTGCTGTGGTCGCCTGTTCAGCTTCCGGGCTGTCCAGTGTACAAAAACTGCCCTCAGGCGCATATTTCTGAAAAGACTTCACCAGAATGGCCTCAATATTCGGCACAGTACTGGAAATCACGATCATGATGCATACTCCGTATATTGATGCTCAATCAGGGATAACGCAGCCTGCCAGGCACGCTGTAAAATCGGTTCAACTAAAGGACTGGCGAACTGCTTGGCAGTTTTAATTCGGACTTCTTCTGCTGGATAATGCAGTTCGGCACCGCCACTTAAGGCCTTCACCTGCGCCTGACAGGCACGCTCCAGGAAATAGATTTCATGAAAAGCCCGTGCAATGGTTTCCCCAGCTGTTAAAAGTCCGTGATTACGTAAAATCATGGCGCGATGGCCGCCCAGGTCCTGAATCAGGCGTTCCTGTTCATCTGTTGACAATGCAACGCCCTCATATTCGTGATAGGCCACCTGCTGATAAAATTTCAACGCATGCTGGGAAATGGGAAGAAGTCCGTGTTTCTGTGCAGAAACTGCTATGCCATCTGCGGTATGCGTATGAATGACACAGTTCAGATGAGCATGTGCTTCATGAATTGCAGAGTGGATGACGAAGCCCGCCATATTCACCGGCTTGTCCTGTTCATAGCTTTCTACGACCTGCCCTTCATGATTAATCTTCACCAGCGTTGAAGCACACATTTTTTCAAAAGCGACACCATACTGATTAATCAGAAAACAGTCAGGTTGATCGGGAACTCTTAAACTGATGTGAGTATCGATCAGGTCCGTCATCCGGTAATGCGCGATAATGCGATAAAGCGCTGCGAGTTCACAACGTGCCTGCCATTCAGCATCTGTGACGAGATTTTTTATTGTCATCGTTCCATCCTGGAAAAATATAGCATTTCGATCATTATCTGTTATATCATAATTCCAGAAAAACAGAATGTTATTTCATAAAGCGAAATAAATCGTTACAAGGAGTGGATATGCCCACATCACAATTAAACGGACTTGAATATCTTACCGCAATTAAAAATGGGGAAATCCCCAGCTCAGCCATGAGTGAAATTATTCCCATGCGTCTGACCTTGGTGCGCGAAAACTATGTGGAATATGAGGTGCGTCCTGATCAGCGCCATTACAATTTACAGGGTGGTATTCATGGCGGCTTTTGTGCAACGGTTCTAGATAGTGCCACTGGCGCTGCCGTACACACGACAGTAGATGCAGGTGTCAGTTTCTCGACCATTGACCTGAATGTAAAAATGCTGAAAGCGATGAAAAGTGGCGAAACCTATATAGCTATTGGTGAAGTTATCCGGATAGGACGCAATGTACTGACCTCAGAAGGCAGAATTATCGATAAAGAAGGTACAGTTTATGCATTTGGTTCAGCGACTTTATTAGTTACTGCCCGTAAGTAAATCATTACACTGATGTAATCAATCCCTGCATGTGCAGGGATTTTTATTTTGAAAGAAAAATCCCAATAAAAAATGCCTGCATATCACATATACATGGCATTTAGGTGATGACTAAAACTGTTAGGCAGCTTCAGGGTTTTCAATCACCATCGCCAGCCCTTGCCCCAGACCGATACACAGACTGATCACGGCATATTTTTTACCGGTACGCTGTAACTGACGTGCAACGGTTAAAGCCAAACGCGCACCCGAACAGCCCAGTGGATGACCAATGGCAATCGCACCACCATTTGGATTGACACGCGGGTCATCCAAAGCGACATCCAGACCTTTCAGGCAAGATAATACCTGACTGGCAAAGGCTTCATTAATCTCGATGACATCCATATCATCTAGCGTCAAACCAGCACGTTGTACTGCCTTTTTAATTGCTTCAATTGGGCCTGCACCCATGATGCGTGGCTCAATGCCAGCGGCTGCAGAAGACAGGATACGAGCTAAAGGTTTTAAGCCATACTGTTCCTGCACTTTTTCACTGCCGATAATCAGTGCTGCAGCGCCGTCATTGATACCTGATGCATTACCCGCTGTTACTACACCACCTTCAAATAGCGGTTTTAACTTGGATAAAGCTTCAAATGTTGAAGAAGCACGCGGATGTTCATCTTCTGTGACTTGTTTAGGCGGTAATTTGCGTCCTTGAGAAACTTCAATCGGGGTAATTTCACCTGCAAAGAAACCTGCTTCTTTCGCTGCCTGATATTTTGCCTGTGATGCAGCAGCAAAGGTATCAGCCTGCTCACGCGTAATGCCAAACTCTTCAGCCACGTTATCACCTGTTTCAGGCATGCTGTGCGCGCCAAACTGATCTGTGAATTTATGGTTCGGGAAACGGGTACCAATCGTGGTGTCATAAATTTTGGCATCACGTGAATAAGCACTTTCTGCTTTGCCCATCACAAAAGGCGCGCGGGTCATACTTTCTACGCCACCAGCAATGTACAACTCGCCTTCGCCTGCAGTAATGGCACGTGCCGAATCAATCACAGCACCGAGACCTGATGCACATAAGCGGTTTACCGTCTGACCTGGAACTGTTACCGGCATACCTGCTAACAATGCTGCAAAACGTGCCACATTACGGCTGTCTTCACCGGCCTGATTGGTACTCCCAAAGATTACATCTTCTACATCTGCTGCCGGAATACCGGTTTTTTCCAGCAGGTTTTTAATTACGGTCGCTGCCAGATCATCTGGACGTACGCTTGCCAGACTGCCTGCATGGCGACCGATTGGCGAACGTAAACCATCATAAATATATGCATTTAACATGAGTGTTATTCCTTTAACTTTCTAATTAATGTGTTGTATGAACAAGTGGTAGACCAAGCTGAACGCGGCGACGCAACCAAGGACTTGGACGGTAACGCTGGTCACGGGTAATCGCAGTCATACGATCCAGAATTTTTAGAATTTTTTCAGCTCCCAGCACATCCCCCCATTCAATTGGACCATATGGATAGCCAAGGCCTAATTTCACCGCGATGTTGATATCTTCCACCGTTGCAACGCCTTGCTGGGCAATATCACAGCCGAGATTCACAATCATTGCCAAAGCACGTTGAGCCACAAAGCCGACGCTTTCCTGAATTACACTGGCGGTCACACCATCCAGATTGAAAATCGATTGGGCTGCTTTTACCAGCTCAGGTTGGGTGACAAAAGTTGGCATCAAGGTACGGTGTTTGTTCAGACCATATAGCAGATCGATACACACCACTTGCTGAGGTGCCAGCTGATAACGGACAGCGGCTGAAGTTGCATCTTCACCATAAGTGGCAATCAGGATTAAAGCCTCTGCTGAAGGTGTCTCAGTTTGCTCAATCTGGATATTGAACTGCTGCAGATATTGCTCAAGTGCCTGACGGTCTTCGTCATATTCGGTGCCTAGCCAGACTGATGGATATTGACTTAACTTTTCAACCAATGCTGGAGCAACATCACCTTCTTTGCTACCCGAAGTGTAATCATAGAAACCTTTACCGGTTTTACGACCTAACTGCTTGGCAATAAAACGCTGACGGGTAATCACGCTTGGACGGTAACGTGCTTCTTCATAATACTGATGATAAATCGATTCACTCACCGGGTGCGAGACATCCATACCGGTCAGATCACCTAATTCAAACGGCCCCATTTTGAAACCGATTCCGTCACGGTAGATCCTGTCAATATCATAAAATGGTGTGACATTTTCATTCAAAATTGCATAGGCTTCGCTACCAAAGGCACGGCCGGCATGGTTAATGATAAATCCTGGAGTATCTTTAGCTTTGACCGGACGATGACCCATTTTTGTAGAGAGCTGGGTTAATGCTTCAACAATATCTGCACGGGTATTAAAGCCTTCAATCACTTCGACTACTTTCATGAGTGGGACCGGATTAAAGAAGTGATAACCGGCAACACGCTCTGGCTGACTGCAATTGGCAGCAATTGCACTGATCGACAGCGAAGACGTATTAGATGCCAGAATCGCTTCTGGTTTTATAATTCCTTCAAGCTGCTGCATCAGTTTTTGCTTGATTTCCAGATTTTCAATAATCGCTTCAACAATCAAGTCACAATCTTTCAAGTCTTCTAGCTGCTGCGCAGTCGACAGATGAGCAAGATCTTCAGCAGCTTTTTCATGGCTAAATTTACCTTTATCAGCCAGGGTATTTAATGTTTTAGCCAGCTTTTCCTGTGCCTGTTCAGCAGCACCCGCTTTGGCATCAAACAACACGACATTATGGCCGGACTGAATCGCGATCTGGGCAATGCCCGCACCCATCGTGCCTACGCCAATAATACCGATTTTCTGAATTTGAATGCTCATGCTTATCGTCCCTGATAATTTGGTTTACGTTTTTCAATAAAGGCTTGCATACCTTCTTTTTGATCTTCTGAAGAAAACAGCATCTGGAAAGATTTACGTTCCAGCATTAATCCGGCATTTAATGGCACATCTTCAGCCAGTAAAGCCACTTCCTTGATTTGTTCAAGCGCAATTGGCGGCATTTTTGCCAGACCTTCAGCCATCTTGATTGCTGTTGCAAGGGTTTCGCTGTCTTCAGTCACCTGGGACACCAGACCAATTTGATAGGCTTCCGGTGCAGGTACCAGACAACCGGTCATGATCATGCGCATGGCATGAAATTTGCCAACTGCACGGAATAAACGCTGTGTACCACCAGCACCCGGCATTACCCCTACTTTGACTTCAGGCTGACCGAACTGGGCACTTTTTCCGGCAATGATAATGTCTGCATGCATCGCCAGTTCACAACCGCCGCCCAATGCATAACCGTTTACTGCTGCAATCACCGGCTTTGAACACTGTGCAATGGCTTGCCAGTAACGCTCAGTACGACGCTGCATCATTTGAATGGTTTCTGCATTGGCCAGTTCTTTAAGATCGGCTCCTGCTGCGAAATCTGTTTCACCACCCGTAAGAATAATGGCACGGACATTTTCATCATCATTCAGTTGCAAAAAAGCCGCCGCAAGTTTCTGGCGAACTTCTGTATTCAGGGCATTTTTCGCTTCTGGTCGATGAATTTTAACCATCGCTACATGTGCTGAAACTTGTTCTACTTGAACTACCTGTTCCATTAAAATCTCCATTTATTTTGTATAGCGAAATTTTATTTTATATAAAACTAAGGTTTCTCAAGCTATAAATCAAGGATTTTTAACTCCAGAATGCAAAAAAGTTATTTTTTACTAAAAATAGAGTAAAAACTCTTGTTCATCTGGTTATTTTATGATTAATTGATTTCGCAATACGGAATTAATTATTTTAAACGCAATCTGATTATTCATTTAAATGAATAATCGCCATAAGGCTGAACTTAAAGTTAATTTACGAAATCAAATTTTCCAGCAATGAGATGATTTTGATTTAGCGTAAAGCATGAAAAATCGAATGTAGCCTGATAATAAATGCAGCGGCTGTTGTGTGTAGAGCAAGTCTGTTAAATCAGGAAAACTATGTTTCCGTGAGGAAGAAAAATGGATTTAGCGGTAGCAGAGGAAATGCTACTTTGAATATATAGAGGATATAAGAATGACAAGCGATACCATCGTAACAGGAGACAATAAAACCGATGTCTCCTCCACGGATACCATTAAACAGGCACCAAAACGTCTTTGGATGACGGCTTTTATCTTTGCTTTTCTGATTTTGCTCTGTGACGGTGCAGATATCGGGATTCTGGCTTTTAGTCTGACCAGTCTGAAAGCTGAATGGGGCCTGACTTCTGTACAGGCGGGTGCCTTGGGAAGTTATTCTCTTTTAGGTATGGGGATCGGAGGCTTTATTGGTGGATGGGCATGCGACAAATTTGGACGTGTCCGCGTCATTGTACTGGCCACCATCGCCTTCTCGATCTTGTCAGCCTACTCAGGTTTTGCTCAGTCTTATACTGAATTTGCAATTTTACGTACTCTTTCTTGCTTGGGTTTAGGCTGTTTATATATTGCCTGTAATACTCTGATGTCAGAATACGTACCGACCAAATACCGTACTACTGTACTGGCAACATTGATGACTGGTTTCACTTTAGGTTCATTGGTGATTACCATGATTTCAGGCTGGATTATTCCTGAGTTCGGCTGGCGTATGCTGTACTGGATCACAATTGCTCCATTAGCTTTGGGTATCCTGATGCACTTTATGGTGCCAGAGCCAGAATCATGGAAACGTGTCCGTGAAATGAAAAGAACTGGTCAGATTGTGGATAACGATACCAAAAAAGGTAATCCATACATCACCATTCTTAAAGATAAAACTCATGGCAAGATGTTCATCTTGTGGTCTTTCAGCTCCGGTTTCCTGTTATTTGGTTACTTCGGTGTAAGTAACTGGTTGCCAAGTTATCTTGAAGCTGAATTAGGCATTAAGTTTAAAGAAATGGCACTGTATATGGTGGGTACATTCATCACCATGATTTTTGCCAAAATCATTGCAGGTTATGTTGCTGATAAAATTGGTCGCCGTATTGTGTTTGCTTTCGGCACCATGGGAACAGCGCTATTTATCCCTGTCGTGGTGTATATGCATAATGCCGATAACATTGGCGTACTGATGCTAATCTTCGGCTTCCTGTACGGTATTCCATATGCCATCAATGCAACCTATCTAACCGAAAGTTTCCCGACTGGTGTTCGTGGTACAGCGGTGGGCGGTGCATTCAATATTGGTCGTATCGGTGCAATCTTTGCGCCAATTACGATTGGTTATCTGGCGATGCATGGTTCGATCGGTACAGGTCTGTTGGTAATGGGTGCAGCATATTTCCTATGCGGTTTGATTCCTGCCCTGTTTATTAAAGACCGTTTATACGATCCGCAAAAAGCAGAATAAACCCTACTTCGGAAGGCAGGTCAAATCGCTGCCTTCCTCACTTCAAATATTTACAACACGTCAGTATAGAAAGGTCTCCTTTCATTCAGGATTAAAAATTTCTTTAGGGATTAAGAAATGAAAAAATTAGTTTTAGCGACATTATGTGGTATTGCTTCAGCACAGGCATTTTCAGCAGAAGCTTCTGAAGACCGTATGCAATTTCTTGAGTCACAGTTAAAGCAAATCCAGGCAGAACTAGAACAACAAAAAGCCGCGCAACTTGCATTAAAGAACCAGCAGGAACAAGCCAAAGCGCAAGACTCTAAAACGCTGAGTTCAATGGTAGATAATGTCGATGTTTATGGCTTGATCCGCTTTGATGGTGCAGTCGATTTCAAAAGTACTACTGAAGCCCGTGGCCGTACCATTAACCAGATTAATAAAGTACCTTTTACTGAACCGGATTCTGTACGTTCCGATTTTACTGCGGCTGCCAGCCGGATTGGTTTCCTGGCCAAAGATCTAGGAGGCAATCCGAATGTTTCTGCTCGTTTAGAAGCCGACTTCTGGACCAACAATGGTAAAGGCGATGGTGGATTACGTATCCGTCATGCACACTTAAAATACTATAACTGGACGTTTGGTCAGGCCTGGTCATTGATGTCAACACCAGAGATTAGCACTGAAGCTGTCGACTACAGCTTGTTCCTGGGTGGATCAGTCTTACGTACACCTCAGGTGAGCTATGCTTTCAAACTTGATCCGGAAAATACCTGGAATGTCGGTCTGGAGTACATGGCCGGTGGCGATCGTTCTTCTGCCTTACCTGCCTTAAGCACTAAATATGTTCATCAATCAGGCCCTCTTCATTTATTAGCTCAAGGCTTTGTCAATCAAAAGCAAGCGCAAACAGATACAGGTGATATTGAAAAAGTTGGCTGGGGTGTGGGCGTTGGTGGACGTTACCGTTTAGATGATCAAAACTCAATTCAGGGGAACTATTTCCATATGGTCGGTGATCAGCGTATTGCAGCTTTCTTGACTCAAGGTTCAACAACCGATGGTGCTGCCTGGGGTGGCGATTATTCAGTCGATCCAATCAATAATGAACTTTTATTGAATGAGTTCAATAGTATAAATATTGGCTTCACGCATAAATTTACGCCGAAACTACGTAGTAGTATTAATGCCAGCGTGGTTGATTTTGATGATTCTAGCGATTATGCCAAAGCCAATCCGGAAACCAATAAGCGCTTAACCGACTATGTGGCTAACGTGATCTATTCTCCTGTTCCAAAGATTAATTTGGGTGCAGAATATCATCATGGCAAGCGTGAAACCTTTGACAATAAGGAAGCAGATATTTCGCGTATCAACCTCTCTGCCAACTATAGTTTTTAAAGCCTCAGGAGACAAGGATGTCAGCCCAAGGGCAAATTTCACGCCGTTTCATGTTCATGATGGCAATGACCTGCGCACTCTGCGCAGGTTGTAACTATTTTAACCAGCCCTTGATTTATTCTATTGCAGAGGATCTGCAGATCAGTGTGGCTCAGTCTGGCTGGACTGTAGTACTGACCCAGATTGGCTATGCCACCGGATTATTTTTGTTTGTCCCTTTGGGTGACTTGTTCGAAAAACGGTTGTATATCTGCAGTTTGATGTTCTGTACCGGATTGGCGCTTATTGGGCTTTCAGCCAGTACCAATCTGCATATGTTGTATGGCTTTACCCTGCTCGCCTCTTTTTGTTCGATCACCACCCAGATTCTGATTCCTTTTGCCGCCAGCCTGTCGCAGCGTGATAAAAGTGCCGAAGTCGTTGGCCTACTCATGAGTGGTGTTCTGGTCGGCATTCTGTTTGCCCGTACCGTGGCCGGACTGATTTCTACTTTATGGTCCTGGCATGCGGTGTACTTGTTTAGTGGTTGTGCAATTCTTCTGCTGAGTCTGGCCATGTGGTTCCAGTTACCAAGCGCTAAGAGCCAGTTGCAGATGAATATATTGCAAATTTATCGCTCACTATTTACCTTTGCACGCACAGAACCCATGCTGATCCGGCGTAGTATGATCGGAGGTTTGGGTTTTGGCATGCTGAGTATTATCTTTACTACCATGACTTTTATTCTGGCTGAAGCACCTTATCATTTTAATGATTTCCAGATTGGCCTCATGGGCATTGTGGGGGTGGTCGGCATCTGGTCCTCTCAGTGGACCGGTAAAATGATTGGCAGGCATCGGGAAAAATGGATTGCGCATCTGGCTACGTGCGGACTGATTCTGGCCTGGATTCCTTTATTCTTTGCCCAGAATTATTTATGGATTTATATCTTGGGCTTAATTCTGGCTTATTTTGGAATTTCCTGTTTGCATGTCTTGAACCAGAATCTGGTCTATCGAATTTCAATGCAGGCTCGCTCGCGGATTAATGCCATCTATATGACCTGTTATTTTTCAGGTGCCGGTCTGGGTGCATTTTTATCGCTGCATTTATGGAAAAGCTATGGCTGGTCTGCCTGCGTCATTTTAGGTTTTATTTTTGCCGTGTTGATCTTTTTGATTAACTATTATGATTTAAACCAAGAAAGAAATTTAGCCAATATTCAGCCTGAGCCTTAGATACTGTTAAAAACCTTTGGGGTTAAAAGCTTATTTTTTTATCCCGCTTTCTGTACCGAGCATAAATTATAGAGATGATACGCTGATAAAATAGAAAAATTCTTTAAGCCTGTTTAACGTTTCCTTTCTATCTGAAGAGCGGTTGAAAATATTGATATCTTAACTTTTAGAGTTAATTCAATTTACTATTTTCCATTGCGAGATAAACAGGCTTCAATTCAGTTAAAGGTGCAGGTTTTGCATAAAAGAAGCCTTGTAGCAGATCACAACCCTGTTGATAGAGTAAACTGGCTTGACTTACGGTTTCGACCCCTTCCGCGACAACTTCCAGATCCAGCTGATGGGCTAGATGAATAATCGATTGCACAATTGCAGCATCCTGACCATCGAGGGTCAGCTCTTCAATAAAACTACGGTCTAACTTGATTTGATTAATCGGCAAGCGACGCAGATAACTGAGACTCGAATAACCTGTGCCAAAGTCATCAATGGCGACCTGTACACCTAAAGCACGCACTGCTTTCAAAATTTCTATGGTTCGATCTGCACCATTAATGATGACACCTTCCGTGATTTCAATTTTAAGTAATTCCGGCGGTAATTGACTGAGTTCAAGTGCATGTTCAAGCACCTGCAAAAAGCCTGCTCTACGGAATTGCAAAGGAGAAATATTCACCGATACCGTGATCTGGCTATTGTGTGTCTTGTTCCACTCGGCAATATCTAAACAGGCCTTTTCCAATACCCATTGACCTACACTAATAATTTGCCCAGTTCTTTCTGCAAGTGGAATAAAAATCGCTGGGGAAATATAACCCTGCTGTGGATGGCACCAACGGATTAAAGCTTCTACACCTGTTACCAGTCCAGTTTCAGGATGAACCAGCGGCTGATAGAACAGGTCAAAATTTTCTTGATTGATCGCTTCCATGAGTTCCAGACGCAGATTGGTATAGTCTATTTCTGCGACAGGCTGCATTCTGGTTTTTTCATACCACTGCCACATATTACGACCTTGTCTTTTGGCTTCCTGCATCGCCAAAACAGACTGGTAGATCAATTCAGAAGAATGATGGATCGAACTGTCATCTGCCACAATACCAATACTGGCACTTAAATGTATTTTGTACTGATCAACAATAAACAGCATGGAAAGAAGATCAAGAATTTCTCCGGCGATCGCCTCGACTTCAGTATGCTCATCTGTCCCTGAGAGCAGCAAAATAAATTCATCTTCAGCGAAGCGGCATAGCACATTATTGCCTTGAACAAATTTTTGCAGCCGCTCGCCTACAATTTTGAGAATCTGGTCACCCACCAGATGACCTAAGCTGTCATTGATATTTTTAAAATCATCCAGATCTATATACAGCAAGACTAAAGGTTGTGAGCTCTCGTGCTGTGCTTCAAAAATATTTTCCAGAATCTGTTTGAATGCATACTGGTTCGGTAAACCGGTTAAATGGTCATGGGTATGCTGATGCTGAATATATTCTTCGTGAATACGTTGCTGGGTAATATCTTCCTGAATCCCCAAAAAATGGGTGCAGGTTCCTGTCTGGTCAAAAATAGGACCTATAGTTAAACGATTCCAGAACCAGCTACCATCTTTACAGTAACTTTTTATAGTCACCTGAATTTCTTTTTGTTCTTTGACCGCTTGCTTGAGTAATGCAATCTGATCCGGATCAGTATCTGGACCCTGTAAGAAAAAACAGCTTTGTCCTAATACTTCTGCTGCTGTATAACCGGTGAGCTTTAGAAAAGCCGGATTTACATACACCATTAGCCTTTCTTCAGAGACATCGGTAATAAAAAGACTATTCGGACTGGCCTCTACCCCCCGTTTTAATAATCGTAGAGACTCCTTGTTTTCACGCGATACAGTAATATCTCGGGCAATGCCAATAATACCGGTGACTTTCTGATTTTGAATAATCGGTAAATTGGTCAGATCCAGCCATAAGATATCGCCTGCAACATTATAAATTGGAAGTTCATAATGTTGAGATTTACCTTGCGCCGCTTCTGAAAATGAAACGTTAGCAAGTTCATGGAATTCGGGCGGTATGAAGGCACAATAGTGCTGACCATGAATTTGCGCTTTAGAAAAACCTGTAATTTCTTCGCAAGCAATATTGGTATTAAGCACATGTCCCTGTAGGTCAAGTTCAAAAATAATATCTGGATGATAGGTATAAAATGAGCTGTATTTTTCATTAAGCTCATGTCTTTTTTGGCGTTCCTGATCAAGCTCAATTGCCAGAGCAACTAATTTTGCCGCTTGTTGTAAAAGCTGAATATGATGCTCAGTCGGTATTTTTGGTGTTCGATAATAGGTAGCAAACGTTCCGTACAGAATATCTGAAGCATTAATAATCGGCATAGACCAGCAGCTAGACAATTTTTCTGCATTTACCAAAGCACGATAAGGCTGCCAGTTTGGGTCTTTCATTAAATTCGGACTAATAACCAACTGACGTAAGAAAGCAGCTACGCCACACGATCCTTGATTTGGCCCAATTTTCAAATCTTGAATAGCATTACAGTACTCTTTTGAGAAGTGTTGTTTACCACTTATGATATTTAAAGTTTGTGTGTCATCCTTATAGAGCATAATGGTGACAAGCGCATCTGGAATACGCGATTCAAGCCACTGGCTAATGACATCGAGGATAGGTTTAAGTTCAGTATGGCGACCAATCAAATTAAAAATATGAAAAATTTCTTGATCATCACAATTATTATTCATTCAGACTATCACCTTCCTTAGCTTGTTAACATTTTAGACTTATTATTCAAATAATCATTAGCAAAAGTTTGTATTTATATCTTTAAAATGCGGAAATATGGTCAATATTACGTGTATTTGATAATAATTCTAAAATTTAAAAATCACAGCCGAAGCTGTGATCTAAAACTATACTTTTACTCAATCAGAATATTGCGGACTTATTTTTAGGCTGCTTGTTGACGACTGTCCACTAATTTACAGCCAGTCTGCCGTTGCAATTCTTCAAAACTTAAACCATCCACTATTTCAATAACCTGAGCCTGGTTGTCTTTTAATTCAATCACACAGAGATCGGTATAAATACGGTTGACACAATGTTTACCTGTTAGAGGATAAGTCAGTTCTTCAACAATTTTTGCTTCACCGTTTTTAGTCACATGTTCCATGCAAACATAAACACAGCGAGCACCCACCGCCAGATCCATCGCACCGCCTACAGCAGGTACAGCATCAGCATTACCGGTATGCCAGTTCGCCAAATCACCATTAATAGCCACCTGGAAAGCCCCCATGATACAGATATCCAGATGCCCGCCTCGCATGATATCGAAAGAGTCGGCAGAATTCATAAAACTGCCACCTTGCAACATGCTTACGAGTTCTTTGCCGGCGTTAATCAGATCATCATCTGCCTGTTCAGGATCACTCAATGCAGCAAAACCTAAAACGCCATTTTCCGAGTGTAGAATTACTCCTTGTTCAGGTTTTAAATAACCTGCTACGCGTGTCGGTAAACCAATACCCAAATTTACAAAAGAGCCGGTTGGAATGTCTTGTGCAACTTTAGCTACAATCTGTTCACGACTACGTTTTTGAATATTCATTATTTAATATCTCCAACCTTGACCACATGCTGTACAAAAATTCCTGGCGTTACAATGATCTCTGGATCAAGTTCTCCCAGTTCCACAACTTGATGGACTTGTGCAATGGTGGTTTTTGCTGCTTTGGCCATGATCGGACCAAAATTCCGTGCTGCCTTACGGTAGGTCAAGTTGCCCCACTGATCTGCCTGATTGGCATAAACCAAGGCATAATCAGCATGTATCGGATATTCCAGCACATAATCTTTTCCATTGATATTACGGGTTTCTTTACCCTCAGCTATTTTGGTACCAAAACCGGTTGGAGTAAAAACAGCTCCTAAGCCTGCACCGGCTGCCTGAATACGGCAGGCCAGATTGCCTTGTGGCACCAGTTCCAGCTCAACTTTTCCGGCTTTATACAGATCTTCAAAGACGGTTGAGTTATTGGCCCGTGGAAATGAACAGATCATTTTTTTAACCAGTCCAGACAACAGCAGATTGGTTAGACCACGATCTCCAGAAGCTGCATTGTTGTTAATAATGGTTAAGTCTCTAGGACCAAAGTCAATTAATGCTTCGATTAATTCTACCGGCTGACCTGCCAGGCCAAAACCACTGGTCATAATGTGTGCACCATCAGGAATTTGCTTAAGTACCGTCTCGATATCCTGCGTGATTTTATTCATCATATTGCTTCCTAGCATGTTCTATCTATATTACGAGTGCAGATTAATCTGCCTTTTGTGGATCAAATAAGCGGTCTTTAATAAAGAAAGCGGGTATCAGGCCGCAAAGAAAATAGGCAATGCCCATAATCAGTAAGCCGGTACCAATTGAGCCTCCTTGAGCAAAATAGCCAATGGTAAGAGGTGCAAACACCGCACCCAGTCGGCCTACGTTATATGCCCCACCCACTGCTGTTCCACGCACTTTGGTGGAGAAGCTTTCTGTCATGTAAGTCGCATTAATACCGTATGGAATACCATAGAGAAAACCGAAAAATAACATCAGCCAGAGGATATTATCCGGCGTATTACCAAAGACAATCACAGGGATAAAAATTGCAGTACCCATAGTGCCGAAAGCAAATACCGCACGACGGCCAATCCGGTCAGCGATAAAACCAGCAATAACTTTGGTACACATCATGATCAGGAAAGTCCCGATCATATACATGGTCATTTCTTTAAACTTGATTCCCAGATCAGTCTCTAAATACGCCGGTAGCCAGTTGCTGACTCCATAATATCCAAACTGTAAAAATGCGGTACTGAAGGACCAGAGGATAAACATGCGACGGCTAAGTGCATCTTCAAAAATCATTTTAAAAGTATTTTTTGGTTTTTCCTGCAGAATACCACTGGCTTTTGCATCCAGGCGTGCTTTACGCGCATCTAACCAAGCTTTCGGCTCAGGCACCAAGAAGTACATCGCGAAGGCCAGTACAATTGGAATAATGGCAATATAATAGAGGTATCGCCAGCCAAATTCAGGCAATAGCCATCCAGCCAGAACAGTTGCGACCACCGAGCCTAAAGTCCAGCCAGTCATAAGCGTTGCCAATACTGTAGAGCGATATTTGGTGGGTACATACTCTGCCATGAGTGTGTTACAGGCAATATATAGAGCACCTAGTCCAATCGCAGATGTAAAGCGCAGCCATTTGAACTGATCATAACTTTCTACGAATCCTAACCAGAAGGTTAATGAAGAAAATAATGCAATGGCAATGACGATCACACGAACCCGGCCAAAACGGTCACAAGCCCAGCCACCAAAAAAACCGCCGATAGCCATGCCTGCAAGCGTCCAGCTCCCTAAGGCACCGGCCTGCATATTACTTAATGAAAACTCTTGTTTCAGACTGGTCAGACTGTAGGCTAATAACGCAATATCAGCACCATCAACCAATAATGCTAAAAATGAGAAAATAAAGGCCAGAATCCAGACTCTTTGCTTGGGTTCGTTTCCACCTTCCACTGGGTGTTGTTGTGAACTGATCGTATCCATAATGCTCTTTCTACTTTTCGGCACTCCTGTGCCTTTTTAAAACGCATATTTCACTTAATTATTTAGGTGAAATATAGAATATTCGCTGATCATTACCACGCTTTAGCAAGGTGGTATAAAATGATTTTCAAAGTTCTTGATAAATTTTCTCTGCAGAAATCACGTAGCAATACATTGAATGATGTGATTAAGCACAATTCTTAAACCCGTAAAACAATCTAGCCAGCAATGCTGGCTAGAAGTTGATGTCAGGTTTAGTTGCAAAAGGCTGCAATTCCGGTTTGTGCACGACCTAAAATCAGGGCATGTACATCATGGGTACCTTCATAGGTATTTACCACTTCCAGATTAACCAGATGACGGGCTACACCGAATTCATCGCTAATGCCATTTCCACCCATCATGTCACGGGCCAAACGGGCAATATCCAGTGCCTTGCCGCAGTTGTTGCGCTTGATCAGTGATGTACCTTCAACTGAAGCAATGCCTTCATCCTTCATGCGGCCAAAACGTAAAGCCACCTGCAAACCGAGTGCAATTTCAGTTTGCATATCTGCCAGTTTCTTCTGGATCAGCTGATTCGCAGCGAGTGGTCGACCAAACTGTTTACGGTCCATGGTGTATTGATGTGCGGTATGCCAGCAGAACTCTGCAGCTCCCATGGCACCCCAGGCAATCCCGTAACGTGCACTATTCAAGCAGGTAAAAGGTCCTTTTAAACCGCGAACTTCCGGAAATGCATTTTCTTCTGGAACAAAGACGTTATCCATTACAATTTCACCGGTGATTGAGGCACGTAGACCCACCTTGCCGTGAATCGTTGGAGCAGAAAGCCCTTCCCAGCCTTTTTCTAAAATAAAGCCACGAATGTCACCGATATTACCTTCGGCAGAAACTTCTTTGGCCCAAACTACAAATACATCGGCAATCGGACTATTGGTAATCCACATTTTTGCGCCAGTTAAACGGTAACCACCCTCGACTTTTTTAGCACGGCTAATCATGCTGCCCGGATCCGAACCATGATCCGGCTCGGTCAAGCCGAAGCAACCAATATATTCACCGGTTGCTAATTTTGGTAAATACTTCTGCTTTTGCTCTTCAGAACCAAATTCATTAATGGGTACCATCACCAGAGAGCTTTGTACGCTGGCCATTGAACGGTAACCTGAATCGACACGTTCAACTTCACGAGCAATCAGACCATAACTGACATAATTTAAACCTGCACCGCCGTACTGTTCCGGAATGGTTGGACCGAGTAAACCCAGTTCTCCCATTTCACGGAAAATAGCCGGATCGGTTTTTTCATGACGGAACTGTTCCAGTACACGCGGCATCAGTTTGTCTTGACAGTACGCTGCCGCTGCATCGCGAATCATGCGCTCTTCTGATGTCAGTTGCTGTTCTATTAAAAACGGGTCTTGCCAATCAAATCTAATTTTTGTCGTCATTTTAATATTTCCTTATTTTAAAATTATGAGATTAGGCGGTTGCTTGTTTAATCATTTCACGCGCAATAATAATTTGCTGGATTTGTGTGGTTCCTTCATATAAACGGAACAGACGCACATCACGGTAGAAACGTTCAATTGAATATTCACTGATATAACCCGCTCCACCATGAATCTGCAAACAGCGATCAGCAACTCGACCACACATTTCAGTTGCAAACATTTTGGCACAAGAGGCTTCAGTCGTAACATTTTGGCCAGCATCACGTAGACGCGCAGCATCCAGCACCATACATTTGGCTGCATAAATCTCGGCTTTGGAGTCTGCCAACATACCTTGGATTAGCTGGAAATTCGCAATGGGCTGGCCAAACTGTTTGCGCTCCACTGCATAGTTGAGTGCGTCTTCCAACATACGCTCAGCCATGCCGACGCTATAACCAGCAATGTGCAGACGGCCCTTATCCAGAACGCGCATTGCTGTTTTAAAGCCGATCCCTTCTACACCGCCAATCAGCTGATCTTTATGCACTTTACAGTTATCAAAAATTACATCACAGGTATAGGAACCATGTTGGCCCATTTTCTTGTCAATTTTACCTAGGCTTAAACCAGGTGTACCTGCTTCAACTAGAAATGCTGAAATACCGCTCGCACCTTTAATCTCTTGATTGGTACGTGCCATCACGGTAAATGTCGTGGCACGTGGTGCATTGGTAATGAAGCGTTTAGTTCCGTTTAAAATATAATAATCGCCGTCTTTGACAGCGCTGGTTTTTAAAGCAGCAGCGTCTGAGCCGGAATCTGGTTCAGTCAAACAGAATGACCCGATAATTTCGCCCGTTGCATAACGCGGTAAATATTTCTGTTTTTGCTCTTCTGTACCATCAATTACAATGCCACTTGAGCCAATGCCGTTGTTAGTACCAATTAAAGAGCGAAAGGCAGCCGATGTATGACCTAATTCCATCGCCACCAGAATTTCTTCTTCCATGGTAATGCCTAAACCGCCATATTCTTCAGGAATCGTCAGGCCAAACAAGCCCAATTCTTTCATCTGTTCCACAATATGTTCAGGAATGGCGTTGTTCTCTTCTACTTCATGCTCAAGAGGCACCAGTTCATTTTTTACAAAATCGCGAATCGTTGACAGAAGTTGGTCTAGCATTTCCGGATCACGAATCATATGAATCTCCATGGATATAATTTAGGTAAATTCCTTTACCTTTATTTTTGTTTCGTATTACGAAATAAATAATCATAAAAAATCATTTTGAGCAAGTGAAATTATTAAAAATTTTATGTTTTAACTAAAAAATGAAATTTTTCTGGTATTCCAGTTGATTTGTGTTTAATATTTAATTTCACGATACGAAATATTTTGATGAATGATTGTTTTATTTATCAGTATTTTCAATAGATGATTAAACCTTTTTTCTTGCTGTAATACTTATCGATCACTGACTCTTTCGGAGAAATCGAAACTTTTTAAATGTGTTGGCTACGTATTAAACCTAAAAAACTAGATGATTTTTTTATCGTCTTTAAACTTGGGTAACAGGATTCTTTTCGACCACAAATAATTTCGGCACTTTTTCCTATATTTTATCTTTTGTAGAAGTGTTTTATTTTGTATCGTGAAATTATGTTGCTATCATATTCATTAATTTAACTTTAATTGCCCTGACCATGACAAAAAATAAAACTGGTGAAATTCCCAACTTTGATGAAATCCGTTTAGATCCGATTTCACATATTCATAGAGAAAATAATCCTCAATTTATTGCGTCTATTGCGCGTGGATTGGAAATCTTGCGTTGCTTTTCAGCGACCAATCAATTGCTTGGCAATCAGGAAATTGCACAATTAACCAACTTGCCTAAGCCGACTGTAGCGCGTATTACCAGCACTCTGGTTTCTTTAGGTTATTTAAAACAACTGCCGAATACCACGAAATATCTACTGGATGTTGGGGTATTGGCTTTAGGCTATGCAGCTTTGAGTAATATTTCTGCACGTACTCAGGCCTATCCATTTATGGAAGAAATGTCACGCTATTCCCAAGCCCCTGTGGCAATGGCTACCCGTGACCGTCTCAGCATGATTTATCTGGAAGTAGTACATACAGAATCGACACTGACTATGCGCCGCCCTGTCGGTTCGACTTTACCGATTCATAGTAGTGCCATGGGACGTGCCTGTCTGGCAGCGATGGATGTAAAGGAACGCGAATATTTATTTGACGCGATCAAGAAAAGAAACGAAGATCAATGGCCAACCATCAAGCGTAATCTGGAACGTGCAATCCGTGATTATCAGGATTATGGCTATTGTCTGTCTTTAGGTGACTGGGCAAAAGATGTGAATTCCGTGGCAGTTCCGTTGGTTCACCCCAAACATGGGATATTAACGTTTAACTGTGGTGCCCCAAGTTATCTGCTCAATCAGGAAAAACTGGAAAATGAAATTGGACCGCGTCTGATTCACATGGTGAATAATATTGCAATGAATCTCAATAACATATAAAAAAATTAATTATCAGAGCGACATTAAGTCGCTCTTTTTATTGAATACCCAATCTACACATCTTCTTCCTTTATCCAGAATTCTCAGCAAACCTTTTTAATGCTGCGAAATAGATAAGATTTAAAAAAGATAAAGTCCTATTTCAAATAAAAAGATCAAAAATAAGCTTCATAACCGATTTAGATAATGCTATAAATATCGTATAGCGAAATTGGATTTTATATTATGGAAGATATAACAAGAGAATCGATGGAGTTTGACGTCGTCATCGTAGGCGCAGGCCCTGCGGGTCTTTCTGCTGCGATCAAAATCCGTCAACTTGCAATTGAAAACAACTTAAACGATTTGTCCGTTTGTGTCGTAGAAAAAGGCTCCGAAGTCGGTGCGCATATTCTGTCTGGTGCTGTACTTGAACCGCGTGCCATAAACGAGCTGTTCCCGGACTGGAAAGAACAGGGTGCCCCGCTGAATGTCCCGGTGACTGAAGATAAAACCTTCTTCCTGCTGTCAGATGAAAAATCACAGGAAGCACCGCACTGGATGGTGCCTAAAACCATGCATAACGATGGCAACTATGTCATCTCGCTCGGCAACGTGGTGCGCTGGTTAGGCCAGAAAGCCGAAGAACTGGAAGTGTCGATCTTCCCGGGCTTTGCAGCCTCTGAGATTCTGTATCATGCCGATGGCACGGTAAAAGGCATTCAAACCGGTGATATGGGTATCGGTAAAGATGGCGAACCAACGCATAACTTTACTCCAGGTTATGAACTGCATGCCAAATACACCATTTTTGCTGAAGGCTGTCGTGGTCATTTAGGTAAGCGTTTAATCCAGAAGTTCAACCTAGACAAGGATGCGGATCCACAACATTACGGTATCGGGATTAAGGAACTTTGGGAAATCGATCCTGCCAAGCACAAACCGGGTCTGGTGATGCATGGTGCCGGTTGGCCACTTTCTGAAACCGGTTCTTCAGGTGGCTGGTGGTTGTACCATGCCGATAACAACCAGGTGACCTTGGGCATGATCGTGGATCTGTCTTACACCAACCCGCATATGTATCCATTCATGGAAATGCAGCGCTGGAAAACCCATCCGCTGATCAAGCAGTATCTGGAAGGTGGTAAGCGTATTTCTTATGGTGCCCGTGCTGTGACCAAAGGTGGTTTTAACTCACTACCAAAATTCACCTTCCCGGGTGGCTCTTTAATTGGTGATGATGCCGGCTTCCTGAACTTTGCCAAGATCAAAGGTTCTCATACAGCCATGAAATCCGGCATGCTCTGCGGTGAAGCGGTATTTGAAGCGATTGCTGCCGGTGTAGAAAAAGGCGGTGATCTGGCGGTGGCGCGTGTTGTAGAGGGTGAAGATTTCTTCGTGAAAGAACTCACGGCGTATATCGACAAGTTCAACAACAGCTGGCTAAAAGAAGAGCTGTATAACTCGCGTAACTTTGGCCCGGCAATGCACAAGTTCGGTCAATGGATCGGTGGTGCCTTTAACTTTATCGACCAGAACGTATTTAAAGTGCCTTTTACCTTGCATGATCTGGTTCAAGACCATGCTGCGCTAAAAACCCAGGCAGCTGAAAGCTTCAAGCCAAACTATCCAAAACCGGATGGCAAGCTGACCTTTGACCGTCTGTCTTCAGTGTTTGTATCGAATACCGTGCATGAAGAGAACCAGCCAGCACATTTGAAACTCACCGATGCTTCAATTCCGGTGGAAGTCAACCTGCCGACATGGGATGAGCCTGCACAGCGTTACTGCCCGGCGGGGGTCTATGAGATTATGGAAAATAATGACGGTTCGAAACGTTTCCAGATCAATGCAGCCAACTGTGTACACTGCAAGACCTGTGACATCAAGGATCCGTCCCAGAACATCACCTGGGTGACACCGGAAGGTGGTGGTGGTCCGAATTACCCGAATATGTAAGGTAATTCCTGTGAATGAGAAAAATACATCTATTTCTCACATTCATATACCCACTCTTGAAGCAGTTAGTATTAACACTTCACTTTAATTTTTTAGGTAATCCCAGTTCCCGAGGGAGCTGGGATTAATAAGTTAGAATAGAAATAATAGAAAAGATTGCATATAGGGTCAGAGATAAAAATGGCCTACTCGAAACCGAGTAAGCCATCTTTAAAATTTAAAACCAATGACGAAAAATTTTAGTCATTCATTAAGATTTTTGATTTGCTACAAACTTGGCGCGTGCTGCATGCAGTTTTTTATAGCTGTCAATTAAACGTAGATGACGGTCCAGCCCTTCAAGCTGCATGTTGGTTTCGGTCAAACCATAGAAACGAACTGTGCCTTCGATTGAACCGAGAACGGCATCCATACGGGCATCACCAAACATACGACGGAAGTTGTGTTCATAATCTTCCAGTTCCATTTCATCATCCAGAATGACTTCCAGAACGACATTCATGCACTGGTAGAACAAGCCACGTTCAACGGTATTGGTATTGAACTGCAGGAACTGCTCAACCAGATCTTTGGCTTCTTCAAATTGCTGCAAAGCCACATAAATTAGAAGTTTCAGTTCCAGAATCGTCAGTTGACCCCATTCAGTATTTTCATCGAACTCGATACCGATCAAGGTTTTGATTTCGGTATAGTCATCCTCATCTGCTTCTTCCAGACGCTCAACCAGTGCTTCCAGTTGTTCATTATCCAGACGGTGCAGATTCAGGATATCTTCACGGTAAAGCAAAGCCTTGTTGGTATTGTCCCAAACCAGATCTTCTACCAGATAAATTTCCGAATAGCCCGGTACCAGAATACGGCAAGCTGTTGCACCTAGATGCTGATACACCGCCATATAAACTTCATGGCCCATGTCTTCCAGAATTGTGAATAATTCCTGAGCTTCATCCGTATTCGAGTTTTGACCGTTATTAGTGAAATCCCACTCGACAAAATCATAATCTGATTTCGCGCTGAAGAAACGCCAAGACACCACACCGCTTGAGTCAATAAAATGTTCGACGAAGTTATTCGGTTCAGTTACTGCATTGCTGCTAAAAGTTGGTTTTGGCAGATCATTCAGACCTTCAAAACTACGGCCTTGTAAAAGTTCAGTCAGACTGCGTTCTAATGCTACTTCAAAGTTAGGATGGGCACCGAATGAGGCAAATACACCGCCGGTACGCGGGTTCATCAAGGTAACGCACATGACCGGGAACTGACCGCCTAGTGAAGCATCTTTGACCAGAACCGGGAAGCCCTGTTCTTCCAGACCTTTAATGCCTTCAACAATTTTTGGATATTTTGCCAGAACATGTTCAGGCACATCCGGTAGTGCCAGTTCACCTTCCAGAATTTCACGTTTTACCGCACGCTCAAAAATTTCAGACAGACATTGTACTTGCGCTTCAGCCAAGGTATTCCCGGCGCTCATCCCGTTACTTAAGTAAAGGTTTTCGATTAGATTTGATGGGAAATAAACGGTTTCACCATCAGATTGACGTACAAATGGCAGTGAGCAGATGCCACGTGCTTTATTACCAGAGTTGGTATCATAAAGATGGATACCCAATAATTCATCTTCAGGATCATAAATTTCACGGGTATGTTCATCTAAAACTTCTGCAGGTAGTTCGCCATTCGGACCTGGCTGGAACCATTTTTCATCTGGATAATGCACAAATTCGGCATTGGCAATATCCTCACCCCAGAACTGGTCGTTATAGAAGAAGTTGCAGTTCAGACGCTCAATAAATTCACCCAAAGCAGATGCCAGCGCACTTTCTTTTGTCGAACCTTTACCGTTGGTAAAGCACATTGGCGACTGCGCATCACGAATATGCAATGACCAGACATTCGGCACGATATTACGCCAAGACGCAATTTCAATCTTCATGCCAAGGCCTGCCAGAATGGCAGACATATTGGCAATGGTTTCTTCCAGCGGCAGGTCTTTACCTGGAATGAAAGTCGTATGATCAGAAGCCAGACTTGGCATCAATAAAGCTTGAGCATCCGCATCAATGCTTTCCACTTCTTCAATGACAAATTCAGGACCGGTTTGAATTACTTTCTTGACAGTACAACGATCAATCGAACGTAAAATCCCTTGGCGGTCTTTTTCAGAAATATCAGCCGGCAGTTCCACCTGAATTTTAAAAATCTGTTTATAGCGGTTTTCAGGATCAACAATATTGTTTTGCGAAAGGCGGATATTATCAGTCGGAATGTCACGTGCTGCGCAATAGACTTTGACAAAATAAGCCGCACAAAGTGCTGATGACGCCAGAAAATAATCGAATGGGCCGGGTGCCGAACCATCGCCTTTATAGCGGATCGGCTGATCGGCAATCACCGTGAAGTCATCGAACTTGGCTTCCTGGCGAAGATTATCGAGATAATTGACCTTAATTTCCATGTGGATACCTAAATATTCTTATGTGCCGTCACGGACAGATAAGATGCTGAATCTGAATATACAAGCCGGTTCACGGAGGAGAACTTGAATGAAAAATAGAAAATGGTCAGGTTATACCATTTGACGAAGTGTCTGGATAACGCTGCCGAGAATGGGCGCTATTATAGAATTATTTTATGAAATTGATAATATTTGTCTGAAATTCTGGCAGATTAAACCAGATCCTCAGTCTTTCCTGAGCTGCCGGAGCATGAATCAACTTCAAGTCATGGCTTATACTATTAATCAAAGTTGCAGATAAGGCAGATTTTCACCTGCCTAGTCTGAGATAACTTTAGAAATCATAACTCAGTGCAAATACTGCAAGATTACGCTGCTTGTCATCATAGCGGTCATAACCGCCAAAGATATATTCACCTGACACACTCAACTGCGGTAAAAGCGCATAATTGAGTCCGGCAGAAGCATAACGAAAGGCAAACTGCTTTTCGGTATCGCCCAGTTCACCGCCTTCGTATTTGCCTTCATCGTTAAAATAGCTTCCCGCTGCCGTAACGCTGGCATTCAGGCGATCATTCAACTGATGATTCAGGTTAAGCGTATAAAAAGTATCGCCCTGATTGGCATAAGCCACATCATACAGATAGGTCGATATGCTGGCCCCGATACTGGTCTGATCATTCACTGCACGACTGACATTTAAACCCAGCTCATTTCCAGTGGTCTTCTTACCGCCCGGATAATAATAGGTTGCGTTCCATAGATCCCAATCATAATTTTCGCTGCTATGGGTATAACCCAGCAGAAAGTCATGCTCGAATTTGTCTGAACGATGTCCCGGACGCCCCTGTACTTCGGCATAAGAGTATCCAAGCGTAGATCCCCAATATCCGACATAAAAATTACCATAAGCCAGATTCAATGCAGCCTGTACAGCAACGTCGTCATTTTCAGGTGCATTGGTCAAACCGCGGGAGACGTATTTGGAGACCACACTCAAGTTTCCGCTTGCTTTTATTTGTTTTACTTCCGCATCATCAGCATAACAGTAAAAACTTGAAACAGCAGCACAGCCAAACAGCACTGTTTGATTGAATATTTTCATAAAATATAAAATGTATTAAGCAAAGCGGAGATAAAACCGAAAGCAGTCGAGGTTTTATCTCCGCTTTGGGACAAAATTGAAATTCGCTTTACTCCTGCTTTGCTAGACAACAGAAATAAAACCATGATTTAAGCGCGAGGCGCCTTGTAAAAAGGTGCAGATGAAGGCGCAAGAGCAGGCTTGCCACGAATATGGTCTGCCAGTTTTTCAGCGATCATAATCGTAGTTGCATTGAGGTTACCGGTAATGATCAAAGGCATAATCGAGGCGTCAATCACACGCAGACCCTGCATTTCATGTACGCGTCCATAACCATCGACAACCGCCATGTCATCCTCACCCATTTTACAGCTACACGATGGATGATACGCGGTTTCTGCATGATTACGAACAAATTCATCAATTTCAGCATCTGTTTGTAGATGTTTTCCCGGACTGATTTCTTCACCACGATAGGGATCTAATGCCGGCTGATGCATGATTTCCCGGGTAATGCGGATGGCATCGCGGAATTCACGCCAGTCCTGCTCGGTACTCATATAGTTGAACAGAATACTTGGATGCTCAAACGGGTCTTTGGATTTCAGACGAACACGGCCACGTGACGGCGAACGCATAGAGCCCACATGAGCCTGAAAACCATGTTCATGAATGGCATTGGTGCCATTATAATTAATCGCCACAGGCAGGAAATGATACTGGATATTAGGCCAGTCAAATTCGTCTGAAGAACGGATAAAACCACCGGCTTCAAACTGGTTACTGGCCCCAATACCTTTTCCTAAAAATAACCATTCTGCGCCAATCATCGGCTGGTTATACCATTTGAGTGCTGGATACAAACTAACTGGTTTCTTGCACTTATATTGCAGGTACATTTCCAGATGATCCTGCAGGTTTTCACCCACGCCTGGCAAATCCTGAACCACAGGAATATCCAGACTTTTTAACAGTTCAGCTGGACCCACACCGGAGCGTTGCAGGATTTGCGGTGAGGCAATCGCACCACCACATAATAAAACTTCACGATCCGCAAAGACCTGAATCGGCTGTAAGGTATTTTGTCCTTCAAAATATTCCACACCAATCGCCTGATTACGATTAAACAGAATACGGTTGGTCATGGCGTGGGAAATAATTGTGAGATTATCCCGGCCTTTGGCCATATCCAGATAACCACGTGCTGTACTGGAACGACGGCCTTGCGGCGTTACGGTACGGTCCATCGGCCCAAAACCTTCCTGCTGATAGCCATTCAGGTCATCAGTACGTGGATAGCCGGCCTGTACACCTGCCTCGACCATGGCATGGAACAGTTCATTATTGCCATTTTTAGGTGTTGCGACCGAAACCGGTCCAGAATCACCATGATAATCATTGCCGCCAATATCGCGCGTTTCAGCTTTTTTATAATATGGCAGACATTCAGCATAGCTCCAGTGTTCTAGCCCCTTAAGGCTGGCCCACTGTTCCAGATCCATAGCATTACCACGGATATAGCACATGCCATTAATCAGTGAAGATCCGCCCAGACCTTTACCACGGCCGCATTCCATACGGCGATTGTTCATGTGGGGTTCTGGATCGGTCAGATAGGCCCAGTTATAACGGCGTCCCTGTAATGGATAAGCCAATGCAGCCGGCATTTGTGTTCTGAAGTCTAGACGGTAATCCGGCCCACCTGCTTCCAGCAATAGGACTTTCACATCCGGATCTTCAGTTAAACGCGCTGCGAGTACATTCCCTGCCGAACCTGCACCGATAATAATATAGTCGTAATTCATCCAATCCTCCCTTATGCGCTAAATACAGACTGGAAAGGACTAAGTTCAACTTGCACCGACTTGGTCTGGGTATATTGCTGTAGCGTGACAATACCGTTTTCGCGACCGACACCTGAATGTTTATAGCCACCGACAGGCATTTCTGCCGGTGATTCGCCCCAGGTATTAATCCAGCAAATGCCGGCTTCGATTTGATGAATAATACGATGCGCACGTGCCAGATTCGGTGTCACGACACCAGCTGCCAAACCATATTCGGTATCATTGGCACGACGAATCGCCTCTTCTTCTGAGTCATAACTCAGAATACTCATGACTGGACCAAAAATTTCTTCACGTACAATGGTCATGTCATCACGGCAGTCGGTAAATACGGTTGGCAGGACATAAGCTCCTTGGACAAACTGTTCATCCTTAGCACGGCCGCCGCCACATAATAGGCGTGCCCCTTCTATCTTGCCTTTTTCGATATAGCCCAGCACTTTTTCCATATGCTCAAAGCTGGAAACCGGACCGAAATTGGTTTCAGGATCAAGTGGATCACCCATACGGATATGTTCAACACGCTGCAAAATCTTTTCTTCAAATTCTGCTTTCAATGCCAAAGGCACAAATACGCGAGTACCGTTGGTACACACCTGACCGGAACTATAGAAATTGGCCATCATGGCAATATCGGCCGCCAAATCCAGATCGGCATCTTCACAGATAATCAGCGGAGACTTACCGCCCAGCTCCATCGTGACTTCTTTCAGGCTAGAATTTGCAGCTTGCGCCATGACCTTTTTGCCGGTAGAAACGCCACCGGTAAACGACACTTTGGCAATATCAGGATGCGAAGTCAGATAACCACCAATTTCACCACTGCCGGTAACCACATTAAAGACACCATGCGGCACACCTGCTTCAGTATAAATTTCTGCCAGTTTTAATGCAGTTAAAGGCGTCACTTCACTGGCTTTAAAGATCATGGCATTGCCTGCTGCCAGTGCAGGTGCAGATTTCCATAAGGCAATTTGAACCGGATAATTCCATGCACCAATCCCGGCAACCACACCCAAAGGTTCACGGCGAGTATAAACAAACGAACTGCTTCTGAGCGGGATTTGCTGGCCTTCTAATGCTGGCAAAATACCTGCATAGTATTCGAGTACATCTGCACCTGTCGCAATATCGACGGTGGATGTTTCACTGAAAGCTTTACCACTGTCGAGACTTTCTAAACGCGCCAGCTCGTCATTACGTTCACGGAGGATGGCAACAGCCTTGTTCAAAATACGGGAACGTTGAATCGCCGTCATTTCTGCCCAGACTTTTTGTCCTTGTTGTGCCGATTCAACAGCGCGATCGATATCTTTTCGCGTACATACCTGCACGTCTGCCAGAATTTTGCCTGTTGCAGGATTAATCGTTTGAAACGTGCTATTGGACGTTGCATCGACATATTGTCCATGAATATAAGGACGTTGCAGTTTGAATGTTGTCAATGGAATTTCCTCGCAGGTGGGTTATTTGAGTTGTTGCCGGATATATTCACTACACAGTTCAATCGGCAGTTCTGGGTCAATTTCGCCATTTACCAAAGCACCTCTTAACCAGAATCCATCAATCAATGCTGCCAAACCTTGAGCGGCTTTCTCTGCCTGGTCTTTATTCAACTTTTTCATGAATTCATATTTAAGGTTGGAATGTAAGCGGTAATGATTGATCTGCTGTAACCGATGTAACTCAGGTTGATGCAAACTGCTAGCCCAGAACGCCAACCAGACTTTCATGGCCGCCTTGTCGGTTTGTGGAGCAGCAAAATTACCACGTACGATCGCCAGTAAGCGCTGCTCCGGTAAGTCATCAACCTGTATCTTTATCTGTGCAACAGATTTACCCAATTGCTGCAATAAGTAACGCATTGTGGCTTCAATCAAGCCATTTTTACCTCGAAAGTAATGACTTATGATGCCGGTTGAGACACCTGCTCTCTGGGCAATCTGACTAATTGAAGCTTCTGCAAAACCTAGCTCATTCACTGCAGCTAAGGTGGCATCGATCAGTTGCTGACGACGGATCGGTTGCATACCAACTTTGGGCATAGGACTAACCTGAATAACGGATGTAACAATAAAAATCACTCTGCTAAAGCAAATAGCTGAATGATGTAACAATTCATAAACGCTTTTTTAATTGAACGTTCAATTAATAAAAATTATAGTGCCAGCTCACCCTTGATGTACAGCGCAGTTTGTTTTGAATTTGCAAAAGTTTGTAATTCACGAAAACAAGGAAGCTTTACCGCAGGCTTTTGCTTTTAAATCACACTGCACTGTAGATCATCCGGCAACAAAACGATGGTTAGAGATTTATGCAAAAGAAAAATGAAGAGAAGCAAGATAGTCTGAATAAAGTGGTTTTTTATTTTTCGGCGACGCTTATTCTGCTGTTTTCTATCATTACCATTTTATTTAATGAACAAGCCAATCAAGTCATTATCAATATCTTAAACTGGGTCAGTCGTACCTTTAGCTGGTATTATCTGCTGGCGGCAACGCTGTATCTGGTTTTTATCGTCTTTATCGCCTGTTCCCGTTATGGCGAGATTAAACTCGGCCCTAAACATTCCAAACCAGAATTTAGCCTGCTGAGTTGGTCGGCGATGCTATTTTCTGCCGGGATCGGGATTGACCTGATGTTTTTCTCGGTGGCGGAACCGCTTTCCCACTATATGAATCCACCTGTGGGCGAAGGTGAAACTTTTGAAGCTGCGCGCCAGTCCATGGTGTGGACCCTGTTTCACTACGGTTTAACTGGCTGGAGTATGTATGCGCTGATTGGGGTCGCGCTAGGTTATTTCAGCTATCGCTACAATTTACCGCTCACCATTCGATCAGCACTCTATCCTATTTTTGGAAAAAGAATTAATGGTCCAATTGGCCATACTGTGGATACGGCTGCAGTACTCGGCACGATTTTCGGGATTGCCACGACCTGCGGTATTGGCGTTGTACAATTAAATTATGGCCTGCATGTGCTTTTTGATGTACCAGAAAATATCTGGATTCAAACTGCATTAATCACCGTTGCTGTGATTATTACTATTATTTCAGTCACTGCGGGTGTCAATAAAGGCATCCGGATCCTGTCTGAAATTAATATCTATGTATCAATTGGGCTGTTGCTATTCATTCTGTTTGTAGGAAATACCGAGTTTTTATTAGCCGCCTTGATCCAGAATTTTGGTGACTATATCAGCCAGTTCCCGAAGCTTTCTTTAAGCAGTTTTCCTTTTGAACAACCGAAAGAGTGGATGAATAGTTGGACCCTATTCTTCTGGGCATGGTGGATCGCTTGGTCACCTTTTGTCGGTCTGTTCCTGGCTCGTATTTCGCGTGGTCGTACCATTCGCGAATTTGTCACGGGCACTTTGGTTATTCCTCTGTTATTTACCCTGACATGGTTGTCTATTTTCGGTAACAGTGCTTTATACAGCGTGATTTTTGATGGTAATACTCAACTTGCTACGACAGTTTTAGAAAATCCGGCACATGGTTTCTATGATCTGTTGGCGCAGTATCCAGGCTTTACGTTTACTGCAGGTGTCGCCACCATTACCGGTTTGCTGTTCTATGTGACTTCAGCAGATTCAGGAGCATTGGTACTGGGAAATTTCACCACGAAATTTACTAATATTGAGCATGATTCACCGCGCTGGCTGAGTGTGTTCTGGGCGGTTGCCATTGGCCTGCTGACTCTCGCAATGCTGATGGCTAACGGCGTGACAGCATTACAGAACACCACGATTATTATGGGGCTGCCTTTTAGTTTCGTCATTTTCTTTGTGATGGCGGGACTATATAAGTCCTTGCGTCTGGAGGATTTTCGTCAGGCCAGTACCAGCCTGAATGCTGCGCCTGTGGTCGGTAATGTGGATATCCTGAACTGGAAAAAGCGTCTGAGCCGGGTCATGCTGCATCCAAGTCTCTCCCAGACGCGTACCATGCTGGATAATGTCTGCAAGCCGGCCATCGAGGCCGTTGCAACCGAGTTAATTGACAAAGGAATTCAAGTCAATATCCAGGAAAAACCGCTTGAGGAAGAACCTGAACTGTATCACCTGGATCTGACTATTCAGCTCGATGAAGAAGAAAACTTTGTTTATGAAATATGGCCGGTACGCTATGACACGCCAAATTTCAGTTCACGTGGTAAACGAACCAAACGTTATTACTATCGTCTGGAAAGTTATCTGTTTGAAGGCTCTCAGGGCAACGATCTGGTCGGTTACAGTAAGGAACAGGTGATCAATGACATCCTGGATAAATATGAACGCCATATGATGTATCTGCATATTAACCGGATCAGCCCAGGTAAACGTCCGCTGTTCCCGGACCGTGAAATCTAGGATATCTCAACTACGGAAGGACTGAATGATGTCAGAAAGTTTGAATGCATTTGCCCTGTTTTTCTCCCTGCTCAACCCTTTTCTGATGAGTATTTATATGCTCGGAATTATCCGTAATTCCGACGCAAAAGTATTCAACATGGCATTGATTCAGGGCAGTCTGATCAGCTTTATTGTGTTCATCATTTTTGCAAAAACCGGTGAAGCCTTCTTTAATGAAGTCTTGCATGTACGGTTTGAGTCCTTCCAGATTTTTGGCGGTATTATTTTTCTGGTGATTGGCTATCGTTATGTCTTTGAAGGTGCTGATACGATTGGTGTGATGCGTGGAGCGCCCAGTCATCTGGCGGGTACGATTGCCATGCCGTTTATGATCGGTCCCGGCACCATTTCGGCTTCCGTGATTACCGGGATTCAGCTCAGTTTAATGCAAACCATTCTGGTGATCTTCTTTACCCTGTTTCTGACCTGTAGCTTGCTAATTCTGATGAAATACCTGCATGATCATTTACAGCATAAATATTCCAACTACATTGACCTGTATGTCGATATTGTCGGTCGTGTTGCAGCGCTTCTGATTGGTACGATTGCCATTGATATGATTGTGACAGGTGTTACCGGAATTTTAGAAACCTGATCAATCATTTTATTGAGTAAATAAAAAGAGCGGGAAATATCCCGCTCTTTTTTTAATTTTTAAATAATTAAAATTTAAATGACACACCGGCATAAGTAGAGAAACCTTCACCAGGCGAAGAACGAGCTTCATCTTTCCCACCGTCGTTAAGGCCTGGAATCACGACCGCAGCATATTTCTCATCCGTGATATTTTTAAAGTTGATCCAGGTTTTCCATGATTGATGTTCTGGTGCATAACCCACATCAATGCCCCAGATCTGATAGTCGTCACTGAATTGGCTATTAGCATAATCATGCGCCATTTTAGATGCATATTCAGTATTCAGACCAATATAGAGGCCATTATTTAAAGCATAACTCAGTTGAGCCTGATACAGATGTTTTGGAATCCCAGGTAACTGGTTCTTGCCAAACAATGGATCATTTTTATACTGGAAATCGCTAAGGGTATAAGCCTGTTGCAGACGCAGTTCGCCATATTGGGATTCATGCAAGGGCGTATCCAGACTTAGCTCTATCCCTTGATGAATCGTTGGCGTGGCATTTGCTTCTACACTAATTCTTTCCTCTGAAGTAGTAGAATCAGAATCATTCCCGTAATTTTTAATCATTTCAGAAGACAATAGCTCCTTTTTAATCTTGGAATAATAGTAGCTCAGTGCCCAGTCTCCAAAACCTGATTGTCCACGCCCCCCCAGTTCAAAACTATTGGCGGTTTGCGTATCCAAATAGATTGGCGCACGTACTCGATTTGATGCAGCTCCACTGTCTTTAGAATAGTAATAAGGTGAAGACCAAGCCATTGCCCAAGGATGTGCCGGTTCAATACTCCGGCTTAAATTGGCAAACCATTGCACAGAGTCATTTGGCTGATAGGTCAATCCAACTCGTGGTGCAAAATTCCATTCATAACGACTGACTTTAGGATCTACATCAGGACCTAAATCTGGGTCGGGAATAATATTTGCATAAGTCACTTCACTTTCCCGATGGGTATACACAGCTGCCAATCCCAGATCTAATTTGAACTGATCATTTAATGTAGTTTCCTGATCAAATTGCAGCACGTTGTCTGAACCACGATAGGTATAACGGCGGGTAACTGTGTCTGCCGGATAAGTTTGATTACCAATTTCTGTATTAAATCTTAAAGTTTCAGTAACCCCACTGTCCGGGCGGTGTGTGGTAGTGCGCAAGGCAATACGCCCCTGATGCTCCAGACCTAGAAACTGATAAGGCTTTTCATACTGGAAGCGCGCCGTAATATCTTCATAATCGACATTGGTACGATAACTGCTTTCACGTAAATCCAGCGGATAATGATGATAAGCCAGACTGCCAGTCAGTTTTGCATCATCCTGTAAATTCCAGGTCGTGGTATTGGCCAGCCAAGTACTGCCCGGCTGAATCCGTTTGGCATCTACCGCTAAATTAAAGCTATTCGCTGCTTCAGGATCATTTTTGAGCTGTTCTTGTGTAATCCGTCCTGGAGTTAAATGCTTGCTCTCACGGTAACGAGCATAAAAACGGGTTTCGATATCCGGACTGATCTGATAGCCCAAATTAAAAGCCAGACCCTTACCATCGCCTTCAGCATGATCCTGAATTCCATCAAACTGGGTACTCGTCAGCGCCAGATAATAATCCATCTGATCCAGCTTTCGGCCGGTACTAAACTGATATTTTTGATAACCATGGCTGCCCATTTCATATTTGAGTTCAGAGCCATCCTGATCTGCGCCGGTCTTGGTTCTATAGTTGATTGTTCCACCTAAGGCCAGTCCGCCTTGCTTAAAGCCATTGGCTCCGCGATAAACCCCGACATGATCAATCCACCAGGGTTCTAGCAGTTCATACGCTGTACCGCCCGGCCCGGTAAATGGAATATCATCAATTAGAACATGCGTACCGGATGCGTGTGCACCTGAAGTCCGGTTGATTCCTGAGCCACGGATCGAGATTTTTGCACCTTCATTCCCTGCAGACTGGGCATAAATTCCTGGCTGTAAACGGAACACATCGGCTGTGGTTGCAAGTCGCTGCTGTTCTAATTGCTGCTCACCAATGAAATTCGTTCCTCCTGAAACCTGAGCCAGCTCTTTCTGATATTGCTGCTGCGGATTGGCATTTTGCTCAGCGCTGATCACAATAGTATTCAGCTGTTGAACATTGTCCGGTTCTACGGCAGTTTCAGCATAAAGATGACCTGAGACAATCGACAGAATCATGAGGCTCAGCGGGCTTTTCTTGAGAGGAATTTTTGTCATGTGCATGGCGATTTTATACAGTCCTGTATAAGTGATTCCGTTTTATGAGAGGAAATCAGTTTAAAAATTATGCTGTAGCATAGATCAACATTGTTATTTTCAGGAGTTATTTTCTGCCAAAAAATTGACTGATCAGCGTATGTTTTTTCATTTTATTTAATCTTTTTATTAAAAATCAACTTGCAAGATCAGAACCACATCCTCACAAGTTCCAAGAACTTAATTTTTAAGTATTTGATATTTAATAATATAATATTTAATTCTGCACAGATGTATTTCCACTTGGCAAAATGTAATACTTATCAAAAATTATAATCCACTAAACCAATTCTTTAATTTCGAAAGTTGATCGAAGTTGTATATTTTCTGACTTGAAGTAGACAAGATTAACCTCATCATCTTATAGAAAAATTGAAATTCTTGAGAGAAAAAAGTCCATTTTAAAAAAATCCTGACGATGCAGGATTTTTAAGAATCACGGGCTTATAGACATTCAACTATTCATTGATCAGTTGTAGTAGACCTGTCTTTTTTTGGAAAACCGATCCAGCTGTTTCAAGAAGCCTTCAAAATAATCTTTCTGCTTTTCTTCTGTGCGATAGCCGGCGTATAAAGTTCGACGTAAGCCTTCAGGCGCTACACAGTCTAAACGGCGTGATGTCACCCAGCCTTTCTGCTCATATTCATTTACCACCCAATCAGGTAATGCACCAATCCCGCGACCACTTGCCACTAACTGAATCAGCATTTGAGTCAAGTCGGTGGTGCGAATGTCTTTTGGTAGAATATTAGCGGGAATAAACAAGCGCGACATAATGTCTAAACGGTGTTTATCCACCGGATAAGTCACCAGCGTTTCTTCAGCAAGTTCCTGAACAGTAATCTCTTTCGCACGTACCAGTGGATGGGTATTGGATAAAACCAAGCGTGATTCGTATTCAAATATCGGAAAATATTCAATGCCTTTAAGCGCAATCGGATCAGCCGTAATTAAAAGATCAAACTCTCCGGTTTGTAATAATTCATGCGGATTCGATTCAAAACCTGAAGCAAAGTCCAGATCTACATCCGGATATTGCATCCGGTATTGATTGAGTAGTGGCATCAACCAGTCAAAACAGCTATGACATTCAGAGGAGAAAACTATTCGCCCGGTCTGACCATGCACAATACGGCTGATATCACTCTGTGCAATTTGAACTTGCGGTAATATTTCATCTGCCAGTTTTAACAACCGCTCTCCAACATTTGAAAAGCTCACAGGGCGACTACGCCGATTGACCACTTCGACGCCAAACCATTGGTCGAGTTCACGTAGCTGATGTGACAAGGCCGATGGGGTTAAACATAAATCACTTGCTGCTGCAACCAAAGAACCATGCTCCCGCAGAGCAGTTAAAGTTCTTAAATGGCGGAGTTCTATCATGGAAAATACCGGAAATTTCAAAAGACGGATAATACTTAATCTGTCTTAAGCATAACCCATTTCTCTTATTTTATTTAGTTTTTCTCATTTAAAAACTAGAATAATGAGATATATTCATTTATTGGGTTTATAAGTTAAAATTCCTATTCCCTTAAATTTTTATTAATTTAATTTTATTGATCAAATTAAACCTTATTAAATCAACCTATAAAATATCGCTTAAAATTACAGCAGCAACAAGATAGAAAACTAACTCAGGTATAAAAGTCACAGAATAATTTTGCTGCATTCATACAATAAAAATTAGAAAGTATTTTAGAGGATGAAAGACTATGTCCAATCCAATCGATCGGAATGATGAAGAGCTCACTGAAGAACAACTTGATCCTCAAGAAAAACAGGATCGCGAGATCCAGCGCGGTCAATTAGGCCTTCATGATCCACAGAGACAACGTGATCAGCTGCGTCAGGAAAGACAGGATGAGGAACAAATTCAGTAATTTTCCCTGAGATGCAAAATAAAAAACTCCCCATTCTTAAAATAGATGGGGAGTTTTTTTTCAGTATTAAAAAGTTAGGGACTAGTTTTTCGCATCACCACATCTTATACATCTGATCTAATCTGAACAGCTCACCTTCTTGGATGAGTGCTATTTTACTATTTCGTTTCTGTAGAGGCTTTTGCTTGTAGGGACTGCGCTTGTATTTCTGCCGTTTTTTTCTTGGCCTGAATTTGTGCCGCTATTTCCTGATTTTTCTCAGCAAAACGCAAGCCACCATCTCCGGCGAGACTGGTTTGGCTCATCACCATGCTGCTGCTCAAGATTAAAATCAGCTTAAAAAATTGAATTTTCATGTCTCATCTGCCTTTTTATTCTAATGGTATTAAAAATAAGCAATTATTATTCCAATGTTTTTATGCTTACTTAGATTTTAACTGCACTTTCTATTTTATAGGGATAATCTTCGAAAACACAGAGTCAATCATCGTAAAAATAGAAAAATCTGCAATAAGAATAAATAGATATTTTGACTACATCTCAGCTCAAATCACATCTGATTTTTTACTTCAGTCAAAAAAAAATCGTTCAACAGCTTATTTGGATTATTTTCATTGGCTAAAATATAGTGCAAACACCCAGAGCAATAACAAAAAAAGAATCGCTGTGCAGGATTTCCAGAAAGTGACTGGATGCTTTTCAAGCATAGGGCGTGAAACTGATTTTTTAAATTTGATATCTGGGTGTTTCAGATCATATATAAAGGCTGAAAGTGCTTCATAGCGCTGCTCCGGGCGAATGGAAAGCGCTTTTTTAAAGATGGCGTCCAAGCCATGCGGCAGATCCGGTCGATACTCATAGAGTGGATGATATCGAACCTGTTTTAAGTCCTTTTCGGTCTTACAGCGCGCAAGGTCTGTCCCATAAGGTAATTGTCGGGTCAATAAATAATAACTCATCACCGCCAGCGAGAACTGATCTGATTTTACTGATGGGGAGCATCCAATAAAATATTCAGGTGCCATAAAGGCCAAGGTTCCCAAAGGAACATCTGCATGTTTGGGATTCAGTTCAACCAGACCTCTGACCGCAGTCGATCCATAATCAATCAGTTTCACTTTCAAGGTATCGGCTGGTTCGAGCAGCATGACATTTTCTGGTCGTACATCCTGGTGCAGCATTTCAAGACGGTGCATGGCATTCAATGCTTTGGCCACCTGCTCAATGATCGGAAGCAACTGCTGTAAAGTTAAAGCAGTTTTATGACGGTGCAGCCATCGGTTTAGGCTTTCCCCTTGTAAATATTCATAACTTTGAAATAAAAACTTCTTGCTGCCCTTATGTGGATAGCATTGCAGCAGATTTTCATGTTTTAAGCGTTTCGATACCCAGTCTTCCAGCTGAAATTGTTCTACGGCTTTGAGATCATCCTGCACATCGACAGACAAGGTTTTAATGACCAACTGATTTTGTGTCGCTTCATCATGCGCCAAATAGAGGCTGCTGCGATGATTTTGGTGCAGGATTTTATCAATCCGATAACCTTCAAACAGATCACCATGACTCAGCTGTTGCGGAAATAAAACATGGCTCTTGATATGAAAGGATTCCTCCTCAGGCAACTGTTCCACTTTAATGATTTGAATGGTGAGATTGTCATCACTACCCCGCTTTAAAGCCAGCTCGACTATAGACTTGGCAATAATATCCAGATGTTGTTGCTGCTCGACCATATTCGAGATGAGTTGAATATCTATGAATTCATAGACACCATCTGTCATCAAGATAAAGAAATCATCTTCACATAATTCAAGCTGCTGATAATCGACATCGATACGATGGTCGGCACCCAGTGCACGACTTAAATAATGTTCTGTTGATGACAGGCAAACACGGTGATCAGCCGTCAACTGTTCAATGGCTTGTGCCTGAATGCGATAAATCCGGCTGTCGCCAGCATGAAAGATATGTGCCCTGTTTTTTTTCAAAATCAGTGCACTAAAGGTGCAGACATAACCCTGGTCTTTATCAAAACGCCCGCGGCTTTGCTGGGTTTGTGCATAGAGCCAGGAATTAGTCGCACGAATAACCCGTGCCGCTGAAGTTTGAGTACTCCATGCATCCGAAGTCGAATAATAATCCGATAAAAAACTGCTGACTGCAGTTTCTGCTGCAATATGGCTGACATTGCTGCTACTGATCCCGTCTGCAATTGCACAGGCAATGCCCTTACTGCTAAGCGCGTGGCCTTCAGGAATATAGACCCCATGGAAATCCTGATTCTGTGCTTTGATTCCAGCGGAAGAATATTGCCCGATGCTGATCTTTAATTTTTTATTCATTTTAAATACTCAAAAAGGGATCGAATTGATCCCTTTAATCTCAAGACATAAATCATCATGCTCAGATTAGAATTCTTTTTTATCGCCAGTACGTACATGCGTGGTATAGAGCGCCAGACCTGTCAGTGCCAGACCACCCACTAAATTACCCAGTGCCACCGGTAATTCATTCCACAAGAAATAGTCTGTAATCGAGAAATCACCACCCATCATCATGGCAAATGGGAACAGGAACATATTCACCACTGAATGTTCAAAGCCCATGGCGAAAAACAGCATGATTGGCATCCACATCGCGATAAATTTTCCGCTGACTGTGGTTGACATCATGGCGCCAATTACCCCGAGTGACACCATCCAGTTACACAGCATGCCGCGGATAAAAATCGTCATCCAGCCAGCAAAACCATATTCGGCATAGCCCAAAGTCCGGTCCTCACCAATATGGGCAATTTTCACCCCGACCGCATTCGGTTCAGCTGCGAAACCCATGGTATAGACTGCGGCCATCAACACTGCCACGGTTAAACATCCGGCAAAGTTACCTAAAAAAACCAGTCCCCAGTTTTTTAAAATACGGGCCCACGTCACCCCAGGACGTTTGTCTAACCAGGCTAATGGAGTCAAAACAAATACCCCGGTCAGCAGATCATAGCCCAATAGATACAACATGCAGAAACCGACTGGAAATAGCAGCGCCCCGATCAGTGACACCCCTGTTTGTACCGCAATCGTCACGGCAAATACTGCCGCCAACGCCAGAATTGCGCCTGCCATAAACGCACGAATTAAAACATCACGCGTGGCCATATGAAGTTTTGCCTCACCAGCATCGACCACTTTTTTTGCAAACTCTGCAGGAGCAAGATAAGCCATATTTTTATCCCCTTTATATAAATTACTTGCCTGTTTGCAAATAAAAAACGCCTAAGGTCTATTTCAACCCTAGGCGTCTTTGCCTTGCATTATTCAAACAGATCAATTGTGTCATGGCGCCGTTGCCATATTTAATATAGATAAAAGCAAATAGCATGCCATTTATTTTAAATCGCTAATAAAAATCCTATAAATTATTTTAAAATTTCATCCTTATAATTATATTGGCACAATCTCTGCATTATCTATAGCGGTCATTTTTTAAATATAGCTATTGGAGAAGATTATGATTAGCCATCGTCAACAAGTGACAGACATGATTATTTCAGCGAAAGTTTTAAAGTCTATCAAATGGGCAGATGTCGCTGAAACAATAGGCCTTTCTAAAGAATGGGTGACAGCCGCATGTTTGGGTCAGATGGCTTTTAATAAAGAACAGGCAGAAAAAATTGGTGAAATATTTGGATTGACTGATGAAGCCATCGCCTGGTTGCAAATCGTACCCTATAAAGGTTCTCTGCCAACTAGCGTGCCGACAGATCCGCTGATTTATCGCTGGTATGAGGTTGTCAGCGTCTATGGTATGACTATTAAAGAACTGATCCATGAAGAATTTGGTGATGGAATTATGAGTGCAATTGATTTCAATATGGATATTCAACGTGAGAGTAATCCAAACGGAGATCGGGTGAATGTCGTATTATCCGGAAAGTTTTTACCTTATAAAACTTATTAATCCTCCACCATAAGCATAAAAGCCATTATTAAAATGGCTTTTATTTTATCTACACTTATTAAATTCATTTATTTTTTTAAAAATCATTATTAAAATATATATAATTTTTTCATCTCAAATTAAACATATAAACTATAAATGATTTTACTTTTATTCGATAAATTCAACCATTCTGTACTTTTTAAATAATATTTTCCTATCCTGAATATATAGCTCATCATTTTGTTTTTGAGTTAGCAAAACCAACAAAAAGGATATTGCTATCCTTTTTGTTGGCTTATTTTATATCAGGAAGTGTTGTGTTATTGCTGTGCTTCCGCCAGATGACGCTCACTTACTGCCTGTTCATATAAACGCTGTTCTTTTTCTTTATGTTCGACAGAAAAGCGGATCATCAACACACAACTTGCAGCAATCACCACCAAGCCACCCAGTACCATCAGGGTGGTTTGAATATCCAGCATGCCTTTTAACAGGAAACCTGCAGCTACCGCGCCGACATTGCCACCTGCTCCAATAATACCGGCCACACCACCCAAGGCATCACGGTCGATAAAAGGCACCAGTGCATAGGTAGCGCCACATGCCATATGAGTAAACAAGGCAAAGATGGTCATCGCCATGATCGCCAAGGTTGCGCTGTTCATTTGCGAAAATAAAATAAGAAACAGGCCTTCCAGCATGATCAAGGCAAACAGAACTTTGGTTCGACCATCCAGACCTTTTTGAATCGCGACTTTGTCTGAAACAATACCGCCTAAAGCGCGGGCAAACAATGCCAGTAAACCAAAAATTCCGGCAGCCATGCCTGCCTCTTTTAAGCCAAACTGAAAGTTGTCAACAAAGTACAAGGCAATAATGTTATGGATGAAAATTTCAATACCAAAACAGGCTGCGTAAGCCCCAAACAGAATCCACACACGGTAGTTACGTGCGGCATGCATTAAGATGGCAAGACCACCTTTTTTATCGCTACCGACAGAAATACCTTGCGCACGAAGTTCTTTAAAATTACCTTGTGGACAGTCTTGTGTGAATTTCCAGTACAGTACCCCGACAATGATCATCAGAATACCCGGAACCAGAAGTGCAATTCTCCATCCCATTGCCTGTTCTACACCGAACATCACCAAAGCAGCCAGCATTAAAGGCATCAGGGCCTGAGTCGCACCGCCACCGGCATTCCCCCAACCTGCTGTAGTTGCATTTGCCGTTCCCACCACATTTGGCGCAAACATGATACTGGTATGATATTGAGTAATCACGAAGCTGGCACCGATGGCGCCAATCAATAAACGGAAAAACAAGAAAGATTCATAACTGTTGGCCGACGCCACACCAAACACCGGAATACTGCCAATAATCAGTAAGGCGGTATAGGTTTTACGCGGACCGTATTTATCACACAACGGCCCCACGATCAGACGCACCAGAATTGTAATGGCGACTGCGGCAATATTGATATTGGCGATCTGCTCTTTGGTCAGGCTGAATTTACCGGCAATCACTGGCATTAACGGTGCACAGGCAAACCACGCAAAGAAACAGACAAAAAAAGCGAGCCAACTCATATGGAAGGCCCGCATCGCTGAACTACTGAAGTTAAATAGACTTATTTTTGTTGCTTTATTGAGACTTGTATTTGAAGACATAGCCATTTCCTTACCAGAACTGAACGTATTTAAGTCACTGTGATGCACAAGGCATATCAGTAACGATCAGAACGGACGTCATTGGCCGTCATACAAATGTAGAGTCTTCTTTGACTTTAATTAGATATATGCATAGGTCATGCCAGATTTTTTTTAAAACAAAATAAGACATTGTTTTATATAAAATAATTTATATTATAGCTTTTAAATTAAACCTTTCTTTCTTAAAAACAGAGAGAAAAATAGATATCTTCTGAAGCATTATGAGCAAAACAGCGAGAGGATGACCTGCTTGGAATCATTGCTGGTTTAAATCGGTGCAGCATTGCATCAGACTATTTTCCCCTTTTCAAAATGCAGCAACTGCGCCTGTAAATACGCCACTTCATCTACATGATGAGTCACATAAATCATGGGTAAGTTTGTTTGATTAATCACAATTTTCAGAAAGGGTAAAATCTGGTTTTTCAGTTTTTGATCCAGTCCATTTAAAGGTTCATCCAAAAGTAATAGATCGGGGGAAGATAAAAGTGCACGTCCGATAGAAACGCGCTGTGCCTGTCCACCAGAAAGTTGATGCGCCCGATGCCGAAGTAGTGGCTTTAATTCAAGTAACTCAACGATATCTTCGAAAAGAAATTTTTGCTGACCTTTATTTTTTATATTGAGCTGTTCTGCATATTTTAAATTCTGCATGACATTCAGATGCGGAAACAGTAAGGCTTGCTGAAAAATCAGGGCAATTTTTCTTTGATGAACAGGAATATTCAGTTTCTGCTGATGATCGAATAATATTTTTTGCTGAAAATGAATAAAGCCTTGTGATGGTTTTAATAGCCCTGCAATATTTTTTAAAAAGGTGCTTTTCCCACTTCCTGAGGCTCCCACAATACCAATCAATTGTGTCTGCATATCCAGACTGGCCTGTAGCTGGAAATTTGCGTAATTAAACTGAAAATCACACTTCAGCATCTTAACCCTCCAATTTACGTTGATACTTCTGCATGATCCAGTAATTTGCAATCAAGGCTGAAAAAGCCAGAATCAGAGATAAAATGACCAAACGCATAGCCATACTTTCTCCATCAGGCTGTTGTAACAGGCTATAAATGGCGATGGGAATGGTACGGGTTTCTTCTGGAATATTGCCAACAAAGGTAATCGTGGCACCAAATTCTCCCAGACTGCGGCTGAAACATAAAATGCTGCCGATTAAAATTCCAGGCAAAGCCAGAGGCAGGCTAATGCTACAGAATACCCGCCATGGTGTGGCGCCCAAAGATCCTGCCACCTGTTCTAACTGCCGGTTGATCATTTGAAAAGACAAGCGAATTGGTTGAACCATTAAAGGAAATGCCACAATCATTGCTGCCAGTACCGCACCTTTCCAGTTAAATATCAGCTGAATTCCCCATTTATGTAGATATTGCCCCAGCATACCCTGATGACCAAATAGCAGGAGCAGAAGATAGCCCAGTACTACCGGCGGTAGCACCATAGGCATCTGCAATATTGCCTCTACGAGAAATTTGGCCCTGAATTCATAACGCGCCAGTAACCATGCTACGGCGATAGCAAATGGCAGACACACCGCTGTGGCAAAGCCCGCTACTTTGGCTGAAAGCATCAAGGTACTCAGTTCTTCTGGTGTAAGCATGAGCAGTTAGCCTACCTTAAGCTTAAAACCGTATTTCTGGAAAATCTGCCTGGCCCTTGGACTCGTCTGGATAAATTCAGAAAATTGGACTGCTGCCTGATTTTTCTGGCCCTGCTGGGTTAAAGCAATCGGATACACAATCGGACGATGTGTACTGGCTGGAAATACTCCCGAAATTTTAACTTTTTTACTCATCAAGGCATCGGTTCTATACACAATGCCGATCTGACATTCGCCACGTTCTACAAAAGCCAAGGTTGAACGAACGCTATCCGTACCGACTATTCTGCCCCGAAGCGGATTCAACCAGCCTAGCCGGGTTAAGCTTTGCTTGGCATATTTTCCGGCAGGCACCGATTCCATTTGTCCGGTACATAGATAGCCTTGAAAGGCTTTAGCAAGATTAAAGTCGGCTGACATTTTAAAATGATTTTTTTGCTGAATAGGACTAATCAATACGAGTTCATTCAAAAGCAAAGGTCGAATCTGACCGATCTGAATTTTTTGTTTCTTGATCAGATCATTCATCCAGTCCAGGTCTGCAGAGAAAAATAGATCACTGCTCGCTCCCGCCGCAATTTGTTTCGCCAATACCGAAGACGCAGCAAAAACCGGAACGATCTGGATGTCCCGATGCTGTTGCTCATATAGTCTGGAAATATCAGTAATCGCATTGGTCAGGCTGGCTGCGGCATATATTTTAACTGTTTCGGCATACAGCATGGGGCTAGTCAACAGCACGCCAGTGAGTAGAACTTTGAATAAATCCATCTTTCTCATTCTATGTGATTCGAATATTGAGAATTGCGACAGGCATTTCAAATCAGTAAACCTTGTACCACATGCCCGGCTTGGATTTCTGTTGCTGCCGGAATACGTACCAGACAATTGGCCTGCATCAGATTACTCAACATATGCGACTGCTGTTTTGCCAGGCTCTTGAGTTGTAAGTTGCCCTGACCAAATTCGGCAGCCATTCTTAAAAATCGCTCGCGTGCATCCGCTTTCAAATCATGCGTCATTACCGCACTAAGCCATGCAGGTGACTCCTTTTGTCCTTGTAAGGCATTCAGTAAAGTTGCCGTATAGATTTGCATCCCGACATACACAGCAGCCGGATTTCCCGGCAAACCCAAGAGATAACAGTAACCTTGATCATCTCGACGATACTTGGCAAATAACATCGGTTTTCCGGGCTTCTGCTTCACTTTCCAGAAAATCTGCTCAAAACCCTGCTCCAGGGCAACAGGACGAATGAAATCATAATCACCCACCGAAACCCCGCCTGTGGTCAATATGAAGTCGTATTGGTTTTTAAGACGATGTATTAACGTTTGCAGCTCATACTCATTATCTGAAACATGCAGAATATCTACGTTTTGACCCTGTGATTGAAACCAGGCCTGAATCAGTGGAGCATTGGCGTCAAAGATTTTTCCGGAATTCAGGTCTTCAATGCTGGAAGCGACTTCATCTCCAGTAATCACAACAGCAATTTTAGGATAACGATAGACTGAAACCTGCTTTACGCCTGCCATGCTCAAAGCTGCAATTGCACCTACATGCAGTTTTTGACCTGCATCTGCCAGACGCTGCCCTTGTGCGATTTCCTCGCCTGCATCACGTATATCCGTATGAGGCTTTAGGTCTGTTGTAATAATGATTTGATTGGCATGGCATTTGACAATTTCCTGACGGGCGACCGTTGTAGTTCCTGCTGGAATCCTGGCACCGGTAAAAATCCGGACCGCCTGACCTGGCCGCAGTTCAATTTCAGTACTTTGCCCTGCCCGAATCTCTCCAATGAGTTCAAAAGTGCTGTGAGCACTAAAATTTTCTGGACTGCAAAGCGCATAGCCATCTACAGCACTTTGTGAAAACAGCGGCAATGGTATGGCCGAATCAATCGCCTCTGCCAGATAGCGATTCAGAGCCCGAGCAAGCGGCAGGCTTTCAGCTACCAAGATATGCGTCTGCTCAAGTAACATCTGCAGTGCCTGATCAACAGAAATCAGTCCCGGTTCAGCACCGCAGGCTGAATGTGATAGTGCCTGATTCATTGATAGCCCCCCGCATGTGGGATATTTTTTTGCACATCAAACAAGTGCACCAAAGCCGGAAGTACCGCGATCAGAGATTCTTTCGCACCCTGACGACTTCCCGGCAGGGTCATCACCAGACTGTTCTCAATATAGCCAGCCACGCCACGACTTAATGCTGCATAAGGGGTACGTTTTTGCCCAAAACTACGTGAAGCTTCCATTAAACCGGGAATTTCCCGTTGCAGCAAAGGTTGTAGGGTTTCGACGGTCAGGTCTTTAGGACCTAAGCCAGTACCGCCCACAGTTAGAATCAGCGGATACTGATTTTTCTGCTGTTCAATCAGGGTCAAGAGCTGTTCTGGGCTATCGGGAATAACCTGATAACTAATAGAATCAAAATTGGCTTCTTTTAAAATTTCCATTACGTTTTGTCCGGCAGTGTCCGGCTTTTTGCCTGCTGCAACCGTATCGGACAGCACAATAACCGAAGCGGACAGACTCTCTTTAAGTACGCGGGTAAAATGTGATTTTCCGCCTTTTTTCTGCTGCAACCTGCATTGATCCAGCGACAAATCTTCCGGTTCACAATGCGGCTTCAGCATGTCATACAAGGTCAGACCTGCCAGACTGACCGCTGTCAAAGCTTCCATTTCCACACCAGTTGGTCCAATGGTTTCAACAGTAGCAATAATTTCGACATGTGCATCACACAGTTCATATTCCACATCGGCACGATAAATCGGTAATGGATGGCACAATGGAATCAGCTCATCGGTCCGTTTGGCACCTAGAATGCCGGCAATGCGTGCTGTTTTCAGGGCATCACCTTTTTCAGTATTGCCATTACGTAGCAGCTCAATGCAATGTGGCGGTGCATGCAGGATTCCAGTGGCAATTGCTGTACGGTAACTTTCTGCTTTCATCCCTACATTTTTCATGATTCATCCCAGACTAATTTTAAAATCGGTTTAAAGTGATTCACCTTATGCCTCCTCATTGGACGCATTTAATTAAATGGTGATTGGCAAGCGTGTGGTGCTACATGGTGATGGTGACAATGCGTATCTTCTGCATGATGAGAGTGATCCGTTTCAGGTGCATGATCTTTTCGGATACAACAGCCTTCGACATATTGACTGCTGCCATCCGTATAAAATTCTTCTTTCCAGACCGGAACCTCATGCTTCACCCGTTCCACAGCTTCCTCACAGGCCGCAAAAGCCTCACGACGATGGGCCGTATAAGCCATAGCAATAATGGCTGTTTCCCCAATCCCCAGTTCACCAATCCGATGCACTACCCGTACATAAGACACCTGGTATTTGGTCTGGATCTGCTGCTCAATTTCACGAATCATTTTTTCAGCCACAGGCGCATAGGCGGTATATTTCAGGGCACGCACGACTTTCCCCTGATGATGGTTACGTACTGTTCCGACAAAGATGCCGATTCCACCACATTCCGGAAAATGCTGAATACCATCAAAATCCTCCATCTTGAAAGCAGTCTGCTGGATTCGGGCAAATTGTTTTAATGGTTTGAATTGCATCTCAGCCTCCTGCTACCGGCGATAACAGCACCAGCGTACTGTCCCGATTTAAAATACTCTGTCTGGAAATAATGTCTTCACCGATTGCACAGGCGCAGCGTTCCAGCATGGGCTGTATATTGGGATAGATGAATAGCAATTCGTTCAGAACTTCAGAAACCTGAATTTCAGACTTGCATTGCAAACTCAAATCTGCGGGGATTTGTCGTTCAATCGCACCGAAGGTTTCTATTTTGATATGAATTAATTTTTGCTGAGTGAGTGACATATTTATCCTCCAATGCTGTGCATGCTGATTTTTCGGATCGGCTTTTGTATTGGTGATTGCTGGATTTCATGGAAGCCGGCCTCTTTACGCCAGATATAAGCGTGGAGCTTGTGCTGAAATGTTTGTGTGACGAAATGATCCAGCGCCAGTTGTTCGATATCTGCCTTAAGGTTCAGGCCTTGTCTGGCAAATAAACAGTTATAAAATTCGCCTTGGGCATTGAGGCGTAGGCGATCACAATCACCGCAAAATGAATGGGTAATGGTAGAAATAATCCCCAAAGGCTGCCCATTGATCAGATAGCCACGGGCTGGATTGGCGCCTTGTCTTGGGGATACCTGGACATCAAATTCGGTTTTCAGTTGATCCAGGATATCTTGCTCACTGATGACATCAGACGGATTCCATTTCTGATCGCCATCGAGGGGCATAAACTCAATAAAACGCAGCTCTACAGCCTGATGCTGTGCCCATTTCACGAGAGGAATAATCTGATCTTCATTAATACCTTTGATCAGCACGCTATTGATTTTGACGGACAACCCTGCCTGCTGCGCGGCAGAAATGCCCTGAAGTACAGGCTGTAATTGTTTTTGGGTTAATTGCTGAAACTGTGCTGGCTCAAGACTGTCCAGACTGATATTCAGATCATCCAGTCCTGCCTGTTTAAGCGCTTGAGCATAATCTGCTAAATAATGGCCATTACTGGTCATGGAAATACGTTTCAGGCCAATAGCTTTCAGCGTCTGTAAGCGGGCAATAAAATGAACAATACCTTGACGCATCAACGGTTCTCCACCGGTCACCCGGATCTGCTCAATCCCGTGTCGCACCATAAACTCGCAAAAAGCATACAGGGCTTCAAAACTGAGCAAATCTTTTTTGTTCATCCATTCCGGATGTTCAGGCATGCAATAGCTGCATTTGAAATTACAACGGTCAGTCACCGAGATCCGCAACTTACGTTTCTGGCGTCCAAACTGATCCTGAAAGATACTGCGAGGTGCTAAAGCTGTCATGCTGTTCATTGCTGCGGTCCATGATGAGATCTGCACGGTTATTTAACAGTCTTGATTTACTGCCCTATTTCTTCACAATGAATGAGCAATAAGTGTTCCAACTTTGCACAAATTTATTTTTAATTAATATTAATGGATAATATTTGTTCTTTTTTAGTCCGAAAGTTTGCTCGAAAAATAAAAAAAGCAATATTTTGGTGAGCCAGAATATGCTGATTCGGCTTTTAGCATTTTAAATGCTAGAGAAAGTTAAGCTGTTGATGCTGCTGTAGCTCATCAAATGAATTAATACTGTGGAAAAACAGGGCACGATTTTTAAAACTTGCCCGCTGCATGTGCATGTCAGCAAAACAGAGTTTTAAACTGTGCTGATCATTTTCAAGATGTTGTATAAGAATGGGTAAGCTGCTGCGTTTCATCAGACAGAATGGAAACAATGCTTTTTCATTTATTTCAACCACCGCCACTTCAGATAAAGGATGTCGTTGCAGGGCTTGATGTAAACGTGAAATGACCTTTTTGGGAATATAGGTCACGTCACAAGGCACAAACAACACATAATCAGATTGTACATGTGACCAGGCACTCTTCATGCCCATCAGAGGTCCCTGAAAGCCGGGTTCATCGTCCTGATAAAAATCAATCGAAGGAATCATCCGTTTATAAATGGAATGATCCCGATGGCTATTGACCCAGACTTTGCTTGCCCGGGACTTCAGTTGCTGATGGATTTTAATCAGCTGGATTTCATCATCAAATTTGTGCAGCAATTTATTGATGCCATTCATGCGCCGCGCTAAACCTCCGGCCAGAATCACCACGTCGGTTTTCGGATAAGACACCGTCTTCATCACTCTTCTTTTCATTCTATGCACTCCGTCTGGCAGGCCTTAATCAGGCCTCTAATTTCTGGCAAACACGAACCGCAATTTCCTCCGGCTTTTAGACATGCAGTCACCTGTTTTTCATGCGTGATATTTTTATCTTTAATGGTTTGAATAATTCGGTTCTTGCCGACCTTAAAACAGCTACAGACCAATGCTCCTTCACTATTTCCCATCGACATGGCCTGACCTGCCAGCAATGCTTTACGATGCAATGCACTCAGACGTTCACGTCTAAACAGGCCAGCCACCCAGTCACGATCTGGCAATAGTGCCGCCGGTGCGATATAAAAACTGGCAATTAACTGGCCATCCTGAAGCACCACACTATGACTGATATGCGCCGTTTGATCTTCGAGATTCAGCCATTCAAAGCTTTCATCATCAAAGGCTAACAGGCTCTTGATCTGCCCGGTGATGTCAGAAAAACGGCGACGGTCTGCCAATTCATAACGGATGGCCTGAGTGGTTTGAATTTTGCTCCACCACACCGTATTTTCAATCATGGTCTGAATCTGCTGTTCAAAGCCTTCCCGTACATACAACACGCCCTGCCACTGGGTATAAAACGGCTGGATCATGACCGGAGTATGCTTAAATTCTGGCTCGCCAGAAATCGGGTCAACCACCGGATTCACCACTTTTCCAATCCGCGCATCGGACGCAAACTGGTCGTTCCAGTGAATCGGTGCAAAAATCTGGCCACGTCGCATATTTTGTGAAAATTGCACACGGAGTACACAACTTCCCCAAGCGGATTTCACCTCGACCAGCTCGGCATCTTTCAGGCCATACTTCAGCGCATCTTGCGGATGCAGCTCACAATAAGGCTCGGCACGATGCTGGGACAAACTGGCAGATAATCCGGTACGGCTCATGGTGTGCCATTGATCGCGAATGCGTCCGGTATTCAGGATCAGAGGATATTCAGCAGAAATAGCATGTACCGGATCGGCTGCAACTATTGGCACCAGTCTGGCCTTGCCATCTGCATGGCTAAACTGGCCTTGGCTAAATAGTTGACCAACCTGATGAACTTCTTGCTTATCCCAGACCGGCCACTGGATCGGTGCCAGATTCTGATATTCCGCAAAACCGAGATGAGTTAAACCTTGCAGGTTGAAATAGCGAAAATTGGGTGTATTTTCACGTTGCGAAAGCGAACTATTCTGATAGGCAGATAAACGGGCATGTTCCAGAAAAATGTCATGGCTATTGTTAAAGTCAAAACCGCGAAAACCTAAAGCTTTAGCCACCCGAGAAATGGCCCACCAGTCTGCTTTAGCTTCACCCGGAGCCGGCAAAAAAGCCTTTTGCCGGGAAATACGGCGCTCCGAATTGGTGACTGTGCCATCTTTTTCGCCCCAACCCAGTGCCGGTAACAGTACATCGGCATATTGCATGGTATCGGTGCCAAGACAAATATCGGAAACCACCACAAATTCACACTTCTCCAGAGCGCGTTTAACCTGATCTGCATCGGGCAAACTCACGATCGGATTGGTGGCCATAATCCAGATGGCCTTGATTTTCCCGCTTTCCACCGCTTGAAATAAATCTACCGCTTTTAATCCGGGCTGCCGGGCGATGACCGGGCTTTGCCAGAAATCCTGCACCAGTTGCTGATGCTGCGGATTATCCAAATCCAGATGACTGGCCAGCATATTGGCCAGCCCACCGACTTCCCGTCCGCCCATCGCATTCGGTTGTCCGGTCATGGAAAAAGGTGCCGAACCGGGTTTGCCTATTTTTCCTGTCAATAAATGACAGTTGATAATGCTATTGGCCTTGTCTACGCCTTGGGAGGATTGGTTTACGCCCATGGAAAACAGGCTCATAATTTTTTCGGTCTGTGCAAATTTCTGAAAAAATAAGGTTAATTTTTCAATAGCAATACCAGTACGTTTTGCCACGCTTTCAAGCGATGACTCTATCGAGCTGCTGGCAAGTGCCTGCTCCAGACCTTGGGTATGTTGGGTAACAAAATCCAGATCAGTATAGCCATTTTGCTGAAGATACTGTAACAGGCCATTAAACAGCGCGACATCCTGACCTGGTAAAATAGGTAAGTGTAAGTCTGCCGCTTCACAGGTTGCAGTAAAGCGTGGATCAATCACTACCACAAATAAATCCCGCTCTTCCTTGGCTTTCATGATGCGCTGATAAAGCACCGGATGGCACCAGGCGGTATTGGAACCGACTAGAACCACCATTTCTGTCTGCTCAAAATCTGTGTAGCTGGCCGGCACCAGATCTTCGCCAAAAGCTCGTTTATGTGCTGCCACAGCAGATGACATGCACAACCTTGAATTGGTATCAATATTGGCAGTACCGAGATAGCCTTTTACAAACTTGTTCACCACATAATAGTCTTCAGTCAAAAGCTGACCTGAGACGTAAAAGGCGATGCTGTCGCGCCCATACTCATCAATACATTGCTGAAATTTATTGGCAATACTTGAAATGGCATGATCCCAAGTACTTATGTGCCGCTGTTCTTTTCGACCTGTCATCGGATGCAGAAGCCGGGTTTTTAGACTAAGTGTATCGGCAAGATGACTGCCTTTAATACACAACTTGCCCAAGTTCGCAGGATGCTGAACATCGCCTTCAACCTGAACCTTTTCACCCATCGGGGTTTGGCTTACGTGCGCGATGACGCCACAGCCTACTCCACAATAAGGACAGGTCGTCTGAGTAGTTTTTATTTGGGATTCAGTAGAGCTATGTAGTTCCATAACCGGAATACTATTCATTGCTGCTGTGCTCCTTAATCATCCAAATTCACGTGTTTCACCAAATCTCTGATCTCTAGCTTTTACAGGTTTGATTTAAATTTTTTCTATGTCTCAACAGCTTTAATCCTCCCCAACCCTCCTTTAATAAAGGAGGGAGATTCGCCTCTTTTTCAAAGAGGGGTTGGGAGATTGATCCGATTACCCTGCTTTCTTTAATGCAAAATCCCGACCAAAAAGCAGTTTGCTGCGGATATTACTAATCGGTGTCTGGTCTGCAATCAGTTCTGCATACCAAGCTCCATCTTCGGTATCGCCAAATAGTACTGCACCAATGACCTTGTCCTGCTGAATAATGATCCGTTTATAAATCTGACGTTTTTCATCATTCAGCACGATATCTTCAAAATCATCCTGAGGTTCGAAATTTCCGGCCGAGAAGACATCACATCCACTGACCTTGAGTTGGGTCGGAACAGTCGGTGCCTTAAAGGTCAGTCGGCCATGTTCAGCCAGATGCGTCGCACAGATAAAGGCCTGTCCCCATAATGGCTCAACCAGTCCAAAGGTCTGACCACGATGCTCAATACATTCACCTACCGCATAAATACTTGGGTCATAAGTCTGCATGGTGTCATTCACCAGCACCCCACGATTGCAGCGCAGACCAGCCTGTTCAGCCAGGGTTTTATTGGGTCGAATCCCGACGGCGAAGACCACCAAATCGGCATCCAGCATTGTCCCGTCTTTTAGTCGCAGTTGAGTCACGTGACCATCCATACCGAGCAGCTCTTCGGTGTTGGCTTCAGTGATGATTCGGATGCCTTTATCTTCAATTGATTTTTTCAGCATTTGACTGGCTTTCATATCCAGTTGACGATCCATAATACGGTCCATCAGATGCAGCACAGTTACATTCATCCCCTGCTGCTTCAGTCCATAAGCTGCTTCTAGACCCAGCAACCCACCTCCAATCACGACGGCATTTTGCTTGGTTTTGCAGTAATCCAGCATGCGGTTAACATCCTGAATATCCCGGAAGCTAATCACGCCTTCAAGTTCAGCACCCGGAATAGGTGGCATGAAGGGTTTGGAACCAGTGGCGAGAATCAGACGATCATAAGCAACGACTTCGCCTTTTTGGGTGTGGACCTGTTTACGCGAACGGTCGATAGCGATGGCAGCATCCCCAGCAATGAATCGAATGCCTTTTTCAGCATACCAGTCGGCTGAATGCAGCATAATTTCGGCAAAGCTTTTCTCACCAGACAATACCGGTGACAACATGATCCGGTTGTAATTGCCCCATGGCTCTTCCCCAATCACGGTAATGTCATAACGATCTGGCGCCATATCCAGCAAGTCTTCCAGACAACGCATACCCGCCAGTCCATTCCCGATCAGTACCAGTTTTAAGCGCTCTGTGTTTTGACCATTACTGGAAATATAAGTTTTTTGTGGAGTCGGACTCACCAGAACTTTGCCATTTTCAATTCGGGTTGGAAATACCAGTAATTTCTGCTCTTGTTCTTCCAGACAACGACCGGTCACCAGACTGAAATGCTGCTTGTAAATTGGGGATGCGACTACACGTTCACCTTGCAGATCGCCCAGAATGCCACGTGCCATGACATTGGCCAGACTAAACGGATCCTGATTGCTCAGTGCATATACCCGCTGTTCCTGACCCACGCGAAAAATTGCAATCTGCTGACCTTCAATCAGGGCTGCCACACCGGTATTCGGAGTGATCTCATCCAGATTGCAGACTTCGTACCAGTTCAGTTCGTTCATGTCTTTTAAAATTGTCATTTTCATTCTCCCTGACTGTGGTATTTAGGCTTCAACCACTGGAATACGGTTTAAATCACGTTCAGCTTCTGTCTTTGGACGAATCTGGCCACGTACAGGTGCAAACTGAATATACGGGTCATTCTGCTCGGCTGCTTTGGCATTGATAAAGGTCTTAAAGCGTTTGCGTACTTCAGGATCTTCAATCGCGGTACGCCATTCATCCTGATAAGTGCCAATCACATGCTGCATACGGCTTTCCAGTTCAGCAGCAATACCCAGTGAGTCATGCACAATGACATCTTTCAGATAGTCCAGCCCACCTTCCATATTGTCACGCCACACACTGGTGCGCTGCAGACGGTCTGCTGTCTGGATATAGAACATAAAGAAGCGGTCGATATATTTGATCAGGGTGGGAGTATCCAGATCCGAGGCGAGCAGTTCAGCATGGCGCGGTTTCATGCCGCCATTTCCGCATACATATAGATTCCAGCCTTTTTCCGTGGCAATGACACCGACATCCTTGCTCTGTGCTTCTGCACATTCACGGGTACAGCCGGATACTGCCATTTTGGTTTTATGGGGTGAACGCAGGCCTTTATAACGATTTTCCAGGAAAATCGCCAAGCCGACAGAATCATCGACTCCAAAACGGCACCAGGTACTGCCCACGCAAGATTTCACCGTACGTAATGATTTGCCGTAGGCATGTCCGGACTCGAAACCGGCATTGATCAGTTTTTCCCAGATTTCAGGTAGTTGATGCACCTGCGCACCAAACATATCAATCCGCTGTCCACCCGTGATTTTGGTGTAAAGACCATAATCTTTGGCAATCTGACCGATGGTAATCAGGCCATCCGGAGTAATCTCGCCGCCTGCCACACGTGGCACAATCGAATAGGAACCATCTTTCTGGATATTGCCGAGGTAGTAATCGTTACTGTCCTGCAAGCCGGCATGGCTTGGTTTCAGGACAAAGTCATTCCAGCAAGACGCCAGAATATTCGCCACCGTTGGTTTACAGATATCACAGCCCATGCCATGACCATGCTGCTGAATCAGGTCAGAGAAAGTCTTGATTTCATGCACGCGTACCAGGTGATACAGTTCCTGACGCGAATAGGCAAAGTGTTCGCACAGGTGATTGTTTACTGTGACACCCTGACGCTGTAATTCAGATTTGAGAACCTGAGTGACCAGCGGTGCACACCCACCACAGGCCGTTGCAGCTTGTGTGCATTTTTTCAGTGCACCCAATGAAGTTGCACCACCTTCAATCGCAGAACAGATATCCGCTTTAGAAACGTTATTACATGAACAGATCGTAGCGCTGTCAGGCAACAGATCGACACCACTACCGCCTGATTTAGAAGTTGCCTGATCAAAGCCCGGCATAATCAGACTTTCTGGTTGTTCTGGTAAAGACAGACCATTCAGCATCATTTGCAGCAGATCATTATATTCTTTGGCACAACCGACCAGCACCGCACCGAGCAATTTGCTCTTGTCTGCTGATACCACAATTTTTTTATAAATCTGCGCAGCTTCATCGGCATAGAAATAGCTTAAGGCACCAGGTGACATGGCATGTGCATCACCAATGGAAGCGACATCCACGCCCATCAGTTTGAGCTTGGTGCTCATATCAGCACCGGCGAAGGCATGGCTGTCCTGACCGAGCACATGTTTTGCTGCAATACGTGCCATGTCATAGCCCGGTGCGACCAGACCATAAATTTTATTGTCCCAGAGTGCACATTCACCAATCGCATAAATGTCCGGATGTGAAGTCTGGCAATAATCATTGATAATGATACCGCCACGTTCACCCAGCAACAGACCGCTCTGGCGCGCCAGTTCATCACGCGGACGAATCCCTGCCGAGAACAGAATGATATCGGTTTCCAGTTCAGCACCATCACCGAACTTCATGACATGGTTGGCATTGGCACCATCTTCAATAGACGATGTTGCTTTTTGGGTATGTACTTTCACGCCCAGATCTTCGATTTTGGAACGCAGTACACGACCACCCAGATCATCAATCTGAACTGCCATCAGACGCGGTGCAAATTCCACCACATGGGTTTCCAGATTCAGATCTCGCAAGGCTTTTGCGGCTTCCAGTCCAAGCAGACCACCGCCAATCACTACGCCTGTTTTTGCATTCAGGCTGGTCGCACGAATGGCATCCAGGTCTTCAATGGTGCGGTAAACAAAACAGTTCTGACGGTCATTGCCCGGAATCGGTGGGACAAAAGCATAAGAACCGGTAGCGAGAATCAGCTTGTCAAAACTCAGTACATCGCCGTGGTTGGTGGTGACCGTTTTATTCAGCTGATCCAGCTCAATTGCGCGGGTATTCAGACGTAGGTCAATGCCATAAGCATCGGCAAAATCACTACGACAGAGACTGAGGTCTTTGACCGTCTTGCCGCTAAAGTATTCGGTTAAATGTACCCGGTCATAAGCCAAATGCGGCTCTTCAGCCAAAATGGTCAATTCGACGTCATCACCGGCCTGTTCAAGTACAGATTCGATGAATTTATGCCCCACCATGCCATGCCCAATCATGAGAATTTTCATATCTGCACTCCAACTATCGTTTTTTTAAAGATGATAAAAAGCCACATATCACGTCTAGGCATTGATATGTCCGCTGATTGAATATGTTGTAAATACCGCAACTCAGCACTTTGTAATGCTGGATGAAGGCTTGAAACGCTTGTGCGTTTTGTATTGCTGAACAACTGACCATGTCATTTATCCTGTGCTGAACGAAATACCAATCACATTTTTTGAAAATGTAATTACGATCAGAACGGACATCGTTGGCCGTTATTAGTATTGAAAGTCATCTTTGACGATTTAATAAATGCAGAAATCGTGCCAACTTTTCCAATAAGAAAACGCCTTATTTCAGGCAGATGATGTACCTAAATGCTTCATTTTGATGAGCTATCAGCTGAAATCCCTAAAGCTGTGCACTAAATTGAACAGAAAAATAGAATTTTATGCACCAATTTAATGGCATGTTTTTTGCTTTATTCCTGCTTGAATATTCCTTAGGCCTTACTTGAAAATATTCCATGTCCAAATTACGAATTGCTCTTATTGATGATGATCTGGAGCGCGCCCAATTCATCCAAGAATCCTTACTTTCACATGATTTTCAGGTGGTGGCCTGTTTAATCCTGAATGACCTGAATATGGTGCATGTCAAAGGCATTCATGCAGATGTGATCCTGCTGAATATGGATCATCCGCATCGGGATATTATTGAAAGCTGTGTCAGCCAATATGAACTTCCTACCGTGCTGTTTACCCAGAACTCCAATAAAGACACCATCAAAAGTGCGATTGATGCCGGAATCACGGCTTATATTGTCGATGGTATTGATCCCACCAAATTAGAAAGCATTCTGGAAATTTCAATTGAACAGTTTCGCAAGCATAAAAAGCTGCTGAATGATTTAAAAGAAACCCAGGACAAACTGATTGACCGTAAAGATGTCGATAAAGCCAAAGCCCTGCTCATCCAGCTGCATGCCTTAACGGAAGAACAAGCCTTTGCTTTATTGCGTAAAAATGCCATGAGTCACCGGATTACCATTGGTGAAATGGCCAGACGCTTACTGGATGCACAGAAGCTGTTACTGGGCCAATAAGGAAAAGCATATGTCCACATTAGAAAAAACTGAACTCAATATTGGCTATATTCCTTTACTTGATTGTGTTGCCATTCTCTGGGCTGAAAAACAGGGGTATTTTGCCGAGCAAGGATTAACCATCAATTTAATCCGCGAAGCCTCATGGTCAAGTTTGCGTGACCGTCTGGCCTATGGCTTTCTGGATGCTGCACATTGCCTGTCTGCCATGTTGCCCGCTGCTGCCCTGGGCACAGACCAGTTACAGGTGGCTTTACAAACCCCTCTAGTACTGAGTGTGAATCAGGCTTTTATTAGTCTGCGCCAAGATCTGTGTTATGAACTCGGCATCCAGCCTGAGGATGATGAACAGATTACCTCAAAGAAACTTGTACTGGCTTTACAACAGAATCATTCCATCAATCTGGCCTATGTTTATAAATATTCGATTCACCATTACTGTTTAAAAGAATGGCTGGCACTGACTGATCCACAACTGGCCAAGAATATCCAGCTGATGACCTCTCCACCGCCTTCTATGGTAAAAGGAATCGCAGAACAGGTATTTGATGGGTTTTGCGTGGGAGAACCCTGGAATATTCAGGCCAAACTTGAAGGCTATAGCTTTATCGTCGCTGCGAGCCAGAATGTCATTCCAAAAGTTGCCGATAAAGTTTTGGCCATGACCCAAGAATGGGCAGAACAGCATCCATTTACTGTAGAGGCAGTGGTCAAGGCAGTACAAAAAGCGCAGAATGATTTAAAGCAGCGCAGTGATTTATCAGAAGTATGGGACATGCTGGTGGACTATCAGATTATTCAGTTTGAATGTTCCGCCCAGCGGCATGTTTATGACTTTCACAAGATCAAGAATATTATCCGGAATTTTGTTGGGGAAAGTGCCGAACCGAAAGTCGATGATTTTATCTGGCTCCTACAGCAGATGCAGAAATGGGAAAATCTTGATCTATCAGAAGATGATCAGCTACAGATTGCGCAGCAGTGCATCTATAGCTTGCAAAACCAGCATGCAGACATTATTGGCTAAATGATGTTACTGAAAAAAAAGGCCTGATTTTTCGGGTCTTTTTTATTGAGTCTATTTTCCAGAAAATGATTAAAAATCTCTGTATTCTGATCTAACTTCTTAAATATGATTAAGAGTTATCTGCTAATTTTTTCTATAAAAATAAGCCCTTTTTAAAGTCATTTCAGGATTTGGGATGAAATGGCATCCATTTTGCTTAGTCAGTATTACGTTTTATAAAATTTGTAATATTGAGGGGCAACACTATGAGTTACGTTGCACGTGAACTCAGTCAAAGAAATAAACTACTGTTTGGCTTGGGGTCTTTTTTAATACCAATTCTAATTTGGTGTGCAGTCAGCTACTTGCCATTTATCTGGCATCCACAAGTCCAGATTACTGATTCAGGTAGTGTTGCCTATTTACAGGTCGAGAGTCGTATTGATAAAGACCAGTTTTTTTCTGCTGCGCAGTCTGCGGTAGATCAGGGTCTTACCCCACCGCAAGGTATTCTGGTCAACCCGATTTATCTGCCTGCACCGCATGAAGTTGCGATTGCACTGATCACAGCTTTTACCACGGAGCCGGCTCAGGCCAATGCGCCCTGGTTTCATGAAAGCCTGTGGCACAGTATCAAGCTGGTCTTTACCGCGTTCTTTATTTCTTCCTTGGTTGGTATTCCACTCGGTATTTTATGTGGGTTTTCAAATAAATTTGCCCAGCTGACCGAACCCTTTGTTGAGTTCTTCCGTTACTTGCCTGCTCCGGCCTTTGGTGCACTGGCAGTGGCAATTCTCGGAATTAATGATGCACCCAAAATTGCCATTATTGTGATAGGAACCCTGTTCCAGCAAATCCTGATCATTGCCAATACTACTCGTCTGGTTGATCGCAGCCTGATTGAAGCCGGTTTTACTTTGGGTACAACGAAACTGAAAAGTCTGTTTCATGTGGTGATTCCAGCAGCCATGCCAGAAATTTATCGTAATCTGCGCGTACTGCTAGGTTGGGCATGGACTTATTTAATCGTAGCAGAATTGATCGGCAGTACCTCCGGGATTACCTGGTTCATTACCCAGCAAGCCCGCTATCAGAACTTCGACAATGTCTTTGCCGCGATCCTGATCATTGGGGTGATTGGTCTGCTGTGTGATGTGATTTTAATGAAACTGGGACAACGCTTATTTAAATGGAAACCGGGAGCCAACTAATGCAAAACACTGAATTCAATAGCCGCGAATACTTTGACAAAATTTATGCCCGCCCGGTGATTCTGGAAGCGAAGCAACTGACACAAAAATTCAGTCATGGCAAAACTGAACGTACGGTTTTAAATGCACTCAATTTGAAAATTCATAAGCGTGAATTTATCTGTGTGATCGGGCCTTCCGGTTGCGGCAAGTCTACGTTTAGCCGTGTAGTCGCCGGTCTGGATCCTTATAGCAGTGGTGAGATTCTGGTCGACGGCCAACCCATCACCAGCCCTAGTCCGGAGCGTGGCATGGTGTTTCAGGGCTATACCCTGTTTCCATGGAAAACTGTTAAAGAAAATGTCATGTTTGGTCCACGTATGAAAGGTCAAAGCAGTGCAGCGGCTGAAGCCCAAGCCCGTGAATGGATCAATATTATTGGTCTGGAAAAATATGAAAACCAGTATCCGCATGAACTGTCAGGCGGGATGAAGCAGCGGGTCGCGATTGCCCGCGCATTGGTAAATGAACCGAAAATCCTGTTGATGGATGAACCTTTTGGGGCACTTGATCCACATACCCGGCAAAAAATGCAGCGTCACCTGATGGACCTGTGGCAAAACATTGATATCACCATCATTTTTGTGACTCACGATATGGATGAAGCCATTCTTTTGGCCGACCGGATTGTGGCGCTTAAAGCCAATCCGGGTGAAATCAAGGAAATTATCGAAGTTGATCTACCGCGTCCACGCCATCCAGACGTCATGCTTAGTCCTGAATTTAAACAGTTAAGACAACGTGTCGATTATCTGGTGCATGCTGAAGAAGATGAACTGGATCCAGCACTGGCAGAACTGCCGGTCATTCCGCGTATGACCAAGGTCAGCAGCAATAAATAATCTTATTCCAAATGCCTTTGGGACGACCCGAAGGTTTTAATCGCTGTGTTGGACGACCAACATTAGAGGTGATTGTCATGCAAGCCCAATATGTACTCCCACTGGTTGATATTTCAAAATTGCAAAGTCCGGATTTAACCGATCGTATAGAAGTTGCTCATGCTCTGGACCATGCCTGTAAAGAAGTCGGATTTCTTTATCTGCAAGGTAGCCAGTTTAATTTTGATTACGCCAAAGCTCTGATTGAAATGGCCCAGTCTTATTTTTCTCAGGATCTGGACACCAAAATGCAGCACTATATTGGCAAATCAAAAAACCATAGTGGCTATGTGCCGATTGGCGAAGAACAGTTTGCCGGCAACAGTTATGATTTAAAAGAAGCCTATGATGTCAATTATGATTATCAGGGGGTAAGAAAAGACTGTCCTTTACTTGGGCCCACCTTATGGCCAGACCATCCGGATTTCAAGTCTATTGTCAGCCAATACTATAGTCATCTGCGTGAGATCAGCCGGCAGATTTTTTCTGCCTTTGCACTGGCGTTGGGCGTTCGTGAGGACTTTTTTGAAAGCAAAATTACTGATGCACCAAGTCAGCTACGCTTGATTCATTATCCCTATAATCCGGAAGTGCAAGATGCCGAAGGCATTGGCGCACATACCGATTACGAATGCTTTACCCTACTACTACCGACTGCACCCGGTTTACAGGTATTGAATAAAGCCGGCGAATGGATCGACATTCCACTGATTGAAAATACACTGGTGATGAATATCGGTGACATGATGGAAATTCTGTCAAATGGTAAATATCTCGCCACCAAGCACCGCGTGAAAAAAGTCTCTGAAGAACGTTATTCATTCCCTCTGTTTTGCGCCTGCAATTATGACACCGTGATTGAACCGGTTATTCACACTGAAAATTCCAAATATTCTGCCCTGATCGGGGGTGAGCATCTGTTTAATCAGACCGCCCAGACCTTTCAATATTTAAAACAGCGCATTGCTAGCGGTGAACTGATCTTAAAAAATGCTGTACCACTTTCCTCTTTTGGACTTGAAGAACAGGCGGAGACAGCATCATGAATCTGTTTGAAGTGATTAAGACTTTAAAGCCCACTATCCCTCAGCCAGAGATTATTCCAGACTTTTTATACGGTGCTTTCCGGCGTAAAAGTATCAGTTTTTATAATGGCCTAACCGATGAAAACACCATTGTGTACTGGTTTCAGTCGCGCAGTTTCACCATTGATCTTCGTCTAAAAAGCCAGACGGGAACTGCTGTTCAGGAACGCCAAGGCTGGATTGGCAATACGCTTTGGGATAACGCCAGCCAGCTCTTGTCTTGGGAAGTGAAAGACTACGCCAATTACCAGAATCATGTGCAGTGGCCGGAACCAGCCAAGCTACATGCGATTGGCAACTGCATTCTGGAGTTTTCTCCAAGTAATGTCTATGTCGAAGACTGGCGCCAGCAGGTACAGCATGGTTTATTTTTAGGCTTGCGCCTTCAGTCTGCACTTGATGTTCAATCTGGTCAGACACTGGAAATGGATGGTGGCCTGATTATTTGTGCTGATCATATTGCCTATGCGCTGACGCGTTTGCCTGAAGTGCAAAGTGCAGTAGCTCAAATGGACTTGAAAGCTGTCGATCCGACCGTGTTTGCCTTGTTGGAGAGTTTTGAGGTTTCTATCGGGACTGAGGGTCAAGCTAAAACTTACAGCACCCGCACGAGCGAAACAGGCAAAACCTTTAACCTGGAAAATTTTGAAGTTCTCAATGAAAGCAGTCTGGTTCAGCATGTGGTTTTTGATGACCGTGAAATTGACCTGTTTTTTGAGCTGGATATATACCAGCCGGATTACCAATTTCAATATGCGACCCCCACGACTACACAAGCTGAAAGCTGGCTGAAGTCAGAACAGGATCACCTGATGCAGCATGCAGAACGGGTGTTATAGGGAGAAATATGTCTTTTTTATATCTGTCGATTGCCATTATTGCAGAAGTCATTGCTACTTCTGCATTGAAAGCTTCCAATGGTTTTAGCGTGCTCTGGCCTTCACTTGCCACCATTGCCGGTTATGCCGTTGCCCTGTTTTTCCTGTCACTGACCATGAAAACCATTCCGATGGGCATTGCTTATGCAATCTGGTCTGGTGCCGGCATTATCCTGATTTCAACGGTTGGCCTCTTGGTGTTTAAACAGCAACTGGATCTTCCCGCACTGATCGGTCTGGCGTTTATGATCATTGGCATTATTTTTATCAATGTCTTTTCCAAAAGTACGCAGCTTTAATTTTTTGATATTCATCTGATAGTAAAAAATCCCCAATCTGGGGATTTTTTATGGGTTTAGATTACATTCCCGAATGAGGAGATATGCTCTATTTGAGTTCTTGTACTAATGTGGGAACAATAACGCCATCCACGTTCATTTCAGTTGTATAAATGCCATTGGCCACATTGAACTTGTTCACATGATAGCTGGAACCATAGATCGAGTCGAAACCATCACCTTTGGTAAAGACTTTCTTGTTGGCGGCCAGATCAAGTAAATGCGTACCATCAATGAACTGCATATAGGTTTTCGCATCGACACCAACCCGTTTGGACATGATCTGTGCAGCATCTTCACGAGTCGCCGGGTCATTGATGTATTTGACAGTTTTATCCCAAACCTGAATCACCTTTTTCCATTGATCTTTATTGGCTTCCAGATGAGTCGGATTCACGGTCAAGGTATCGTAGATTAATCCCGGCTTGTCTTTAGAGGTGAAAATAATCTTGGAACCGGCCACTGCAGATAGAGCCTGATTTGCCACTGGCTGCCATACCGCAATCGCATCAATATCAGGAGTGGCGAACACCTGTGGCAATTCATTGGTCATAGTATTGACCAGCTTGACCTCATTCATGCCAATTTTGGCATCATCCAGTGCAGTGGACAGCAATAAGTGATCGACGAGGCCTTTTTCAGTTGCAACCGTTTTACCGCGCAGATCCTCAATTGAGTTAATGCCATTCTTGGCAATAATTACATCATTTCCGGCCGAATAATCGGTCGCCATGATCATCACGCCCTTGGTCCCGCCAGAGCCAGTGACCAGATTATCACCATTAGTGACCAGTACGGCGTCCAGCTGATTCGCTGCGAATGCAGAGAGTGAAGCAGAATAGTCAAACCATTCGAAATTGGCATTTACCCCTGCTTCTTTTAGCCAGCCTTTTTCAATTGCCACCTGCCAGGCGACAAATCCCGGCCAGTCACTATAACCAATCCGGATGGGCTGAGTATTTACATTCCCTTCTGCCTTGGCATTTGGTTCAGGTACTTTAGCGGTATTGTCACAACCGCTTAAAAGGATTGCAGACAGTACGGAAACGGACATCAGTGCTTTTTTGATCATTTTGCGACTTCCCCTATGCATTCACATTTAAATTTGGTATTTGAAAGTTGTTTAGATTTCATAAATTCGCGCCAGCCACCGAAATGACTGATATCTGTTGCATCTTCAAGTGCATAGCCTTCACAGATAAAGCCTTTGACCCAAGTACCATCTATCAGCTGAACATTACCGATCCCCAAAGGTACTGGCACTTCTGCAACAATGTCCCCGAACAGTGCATGCGGAATGTCCCAGACCTCTACTTCAATTGAACAACCTTTCGCACTGTATTGGAGGCCGGGTTTTGGCGGTGTGGTATTTTTTAAAGCATACAGTTTGTAATGCGAAGCAGTCCGGGTCTGCTTGATCAGGGTGCCACCACGTGTGGTCAACTGAAAATTCAGTGGCATTCCACTTAGATGTGCACCGACGACAGCCAGTTTGACGCTGTGACCTGATGAGATTTCAATTGTTTTTTCATATAGGCGTTCAGAGGTGCCTAACTTTAACTGGCTCGATTGCTGCCATTTTTGCCCAAATTTGGCCAGTGCTTCATCCATCCAGGCGGGCGCAATAAAGGTCACGCCCGTTGGCAAACCATCGGCACGAATCGCATTTGGTAGCGCCAAAGCCGACAGATCGGCAAAATTGACAAAATTGGTATAAGCGCCCATGTGGCTGTTTTTGACCAGAGGATCCGCTTCTACTTCTGCAATGCGATAAATGGTGGGTGCAGTAGGCACCATCAAGGTATCATAATCTGCCAGTGTATTTTGAATAACACGGCTCAGGTGGGCGCGTTCATATTCATCCTGCATGGCATCGACTGCACTGAACCGGTCTGCCTGCGCAATAATCTGGCCAATTACCGGATGGGTCTGCTCGCGTTGCACCATTTTTTCTACGGCACTGGTACGTTCAGCCACCCAAGAGCGATTGTAAAGTGCAGTCGCCAGTTGCTGAAATGGAGCAAAATCAATCGGCTCAACCCTATAACCCAAGCTTTTTACACGTGTGATCGCCAGCTGGAACGCTTTTTCAGTTTCAGCATCACCATAAAATTCCAGTGTATCCGGAATGGCAATTTTTCCTTTTGAAAATTGGCTTGGTACATTTTGAGGATGTACCCGGGAATAATCATCGCTGGCATCATAGCCCTGCATGACTTGCGCCACCTGCCAGGCATCATCCACCGTTAAGGCAAAAATCGAAATCACATCGATGGTGCGACAAGCCGGAATCAGGCCTGTAGTCGAGAACCAGCCTTTGGTCGGTTTGAGTCCGACAATGTTATTGTGCCCGGCCGGGACACGTCCTGAACCTGCAGTATCTGTACCCAGTGAAAATGGCACTAATCCGTTTGCGACGACTACACTGGAACCCGAACTCGAACCGCCACTGATATATTTAGGATTAAAGCTGTTCTTCACCGCGCCGTATGGTGAGCGCACACCGACCAGACCCGTCGCAAACTGATCCAGATTGGTTTTACCAACGACAATCGCGCCGGCAGCTTTTAATTTGGCTACTGCTGTTGCATCGGAAGTCGCCAGATAAGCTGCTTCTTTACAAGCCGCTGTGGTATAGAACCCTGCAACATCAATATTATCTTTGACCGCAAATGGCACCCCATAAAGTGGCAAGCTTGCGCTATCTGCACCAGTCAATGCATCAATTTGTGCCTGTAATTGTGCGACTGTCGCAATTGATATCCAGGCATGATCGTCATTATTCAATCCGGCAACATACTCAATCAGGTCACTAAGCTGGATATTGTTATTCTGGTAGGCGTGTTGCCAGTCCTGTACAGTCCATAAGTTGTGCACAGCTGTTCTCCTTAAGTGTGTTCGGTATTTTGTGGAATAGGCGGCATGACGGCATCCATCAGTTCGAGATGCCCTTTAATCACGCCTTTCAGTGCAATAAATTGTTCGCTAATTTCTTTCAGGTCACTGCTCGCGCCCTGCATCAGCATGACTTGCAGGATTTTTTCATCATCCAGCTGGATATGAAGTGAATTGATCACTTGTGCCAAATATTGCTGTTGCAGATCGACCAGTTGACTGCGCAGCGGTTTCAAGCTGACGTCATAGAGCAAGGTAAGCGTGCCAACCATGACTTCATCGCGGATCACCAGATCATCAATCAGGTGGCGGTTAATCATGTCGACAATGGCCTGCGAGCGACTTTCATAGTGCTGCTCGACAATTTTTTGATCCATTGCCTGCAATGTGGTTTCTGGCACGGTAATACTGATCCGTGCCAATTTTTGTTTAGGCACGATGTTGATCCTTGGGTTGATAGTGTGAAGAATGTTTAATGTGAAAGCCTGCGCGTACGCTGAGCAGCTCAACCAGAAAGTGAAGCCATGGATGCATTTTTTTATTTGATGTCGGATTGTTCATGTGCATCTCCTGTGGATATTACAAAACCAGAATTTCGTATTACTTAGGAAAATGCAGAAAGCGTGCCAGTTTGTGCTTATTGGGAGGTGATAAATAAAATTGGGTAAAAAGGCGAAAAAAAGCCCCATAACATTGAAATGGGGCTTGTTCTAAAGCAAAAGTAAGTTTTGTATTTCACCGGTTTATTCCATTTTGATTGCTCATGTCCTTGCTATTCTTTTTATACATGAATGGTTAACCGATGTTTGTGATTATGAGTGATCAAGTGTATTGCTCTCCTCTATTTATGTTGTATATAAATAAATGCATTAAGCGTGCCACAATATACAAATAGAATAGATTTAAGCAGAATGCGTGGGAAATTAATTACATACGTAAAAAGAGGCAAAACAAGAATGATTTATTTTTTAAGTATGCTTAAAAAAATAGGCCATTTTGCACCATTGGGGTTCGAGGGTGCATCAAAGTGTGGCTAAGTGATTCAGGCCGTCATCTATTAAGGTGTTATACTGCTAAAATAAAGACCAACCAGATGATCAATCACTATTTTATAACTCATTTGAAAAGTGATGAATTACTGCTAAATTAGCACCTATATCTGGGGGCATTTTTATGACAGAAAAATTATATTATTGGGCAGAAAATTTAGAAGACTATACTTCAGATAATGATACAGACACAGAGAATAAAGAAGTTATAGAAATCAAAAGACTTAATTTTTTTATTGGTAAAAATAATGCAGGAAAAAGTAGGTTTCTGAGAGAGCTTTTTTTATCAAAATATAAGATAAATAGACCTCTTTCATAAATCATTTTTTACTCAGCTCCAAGTTATAAATTCCAGCGATTAAACTAAATCTCAAACCAAGTCTTTTAGCTCTATTGCGATAACGTTCCGCAAGGATCTTAAAAGTTTTTAGACTGCCAAATACATGCTCAACCCCTATTCTTCTTTTATTGATTTCCTGATTATAGATTTTTAGTTCAGGATCCAATTTACAGCGTCTTTTGGCTTTTAAAGGCAACAGGCTATTGGGATACAAAGTATAAATCCCCTGATAACCTTTATCCGCAAGAACAAAGGCTCCTGAAGGAATCTGGTTTAAATTGCGTTTGAACAACTCGAAATCATGCACTGCACCGCGACTGGTACATAAACTCAGAATTTGCTGAGTCTTGTAGTGAATCATGGCCTGTACTTTAAAGGTATGGGTCTTTTTCTTGCCGCTATAGCTTTTCTTCTGTTTTTTTAGGCCTTTGGATTGGAATTTCTGTGGCATCCACGATCACAACATTCCAGTCGATGCCTTCGCCCTCGGGTAAATCTTTGGGTAAATTAAACAGATTGGATCGAATCAGGCAGTCTTCAACATGACGGACAATTCTTGAGGCTGTGGGCTCTGAAACCCCGTAACTCGTCGCAACGTGAAATAAGGTTCGGTATTCCCGCCAATAGCTCAGGCAGAGCAGAACCTGATCCTCCAGGCTTAACTTGGGCGGTCTGCCTTTGGCAGGGACATGTTTCTTCAATTGCTCAACCATCAAATAAAAAGTTGACCATGAGATGCCCGTGTATCGCTTGAACTGAGGATCAGAAAGCTTGTTTGAATCGATATATTTCATCCGCAGATTATGCACGAATGCCAAGAAATCTGGAGTGTAAATATTAACCAAAAAGAAGATCATTTTTTGATTTATGAAAGAGATCTAATGACTATAATGATGTAAATAATAAGAATGACTTCTATGCTGAAATTTATCCTATAGTTAATTCTACCAATGGCACTCTAATAGGTAACAACAGTCATTTCGGTGGTTCTAATAAAGCTGAATTATTAAATAAATTAAAACAACTAGATAGTCTACCAAAACAATTTGATCCTAAATCATTATATAATTTAAAAGAGGAAATTTCTAAATTTCGATTCACCAAAAATGATGCTACTGTTAGAATCTCCGATACTATAGATAAATATTTGCAATCTTATTCAAAATTATATATCCCTATTCTTCGCGGCATGCGCCCTGTGACAGAAGAGGTAAATAAACAACCTTACATTGAACGTGCCCAAAAAGATTATTTCCCTGATAAAGAAAAGTTCAACTCCCAAAATATTATTACAGGTGAATGTTTATACCACGAACTTAAAATTCATCTTCTAGGTGAGCCTGAACAACGTGAATTGATAAAAAATTACGAAGACAAATTAAGCCAATATTTTTTTGATAACGAACCTGTTTCACTTATTCCCAAGCATGACCAGGACGTTGTGAATATAAAAATTGGTAAAGATGCTCAAAGACCTTTATTCGAATTAGGTGATGGTCTGCAACAAGCAATTATCCTAACCTATGAAGCTTATATAAAAAGCAAAGATAAAAATGGAAATACTGAAACACATGCATTCTTTATTGAAGAACCTGAACTTCACATGCATGCTGGTATGGTTCGTCAATTGATGAATTTCTACTTAAACGAAACACCTCATTATTATTTCTTTACTACACATTCAAATCATTTACTAGATATGGCTGATGAATCTGATCAAGTCATGATTCAAAAATTTGTAAAACAGCCGAAAGATGATGATCAAAGCAAATTTGACTTTAAAATTTATCGTTGTGACCGTGATCGTGACTTACTTGCCTCATTAGGTGTAAGACCTTCTTCTGTATATTTAGCCAATTGCACCATTTGGGTTGAAGGCATTACAGATCGCTTATATATCACTAAATATATGGAAAAATATTTAGCTGAATTAGAGAAATCGAATAAAGAACAGAGGTGGATCAGGAAATTTGAACAACACTTATAAGTGATATTTTGCTCCCCAAATGATGTTATAAACATCAATATATGGAGTATTTTATGACACGTAGACCAAGAAGAAATCATTCAAATGACTTTAAAGCTAAGGTAGCACTTGCTGCGATTAAAGCAGAAAAAACACTTGCTGAATTGAGTGCTGAATTTGATGTTCATCAGAACCAACTTATTGACTGGAACATTCAACTGATTTCAGCTTCCTCGCAAGCTGTCGATCAGTCAACCGCGCGCGGAGAA
>NZ_JBIUAT010000010.1:0-84824 GCF_044547685.1 Acinetobacter sp. NPDC052428 | reverse complement strand
GAAGACGTACAACGTGGTCAAGTATTGACTAAACCAGGTGCGATCAAGCCACACACTAAATTCGATGCAGAAGTATACGTACTTTCTAAAGAAGAGGGTGGTCGTCACACTCCATTCCTTAACGGTTACCGTCCACAGTTCTACTTCCGTACTACCGACGTAACTGGTGCGATCGCGCTTAAAGAAGGCGTGGAAATGGTAATGCCTGGTGACAACGTTGAGATGTCAGTAGAGCTAATCCACCCGATCGCAATGGACCCAGGTCTACGTTTTGCGATCCGTGAAGGTGGTCGTACAGTTGGTGCTGGTGTAGTTGCTAAAGTAACTGCATAATCATAGAATAAGACAAGCAGGTTGGAGTTTAGGCTCCAACTTGTTGTTTTGCAGGTCAGTAGTTCAATTGGTAGAGCGTCGGTCTCCAAAACCGAATGTTGGGGGTTCGAGTCCCTCCTGACCTGCCAAGTTTCTAAAAAGACGCTTGATGTCGGCAAAATTGGTCATATAATAAGTCGCGAAACCTACGACGAGTACAAAAATGTCGAATGAAAAATCACGCGACGCATTAGGCGAAGCGGCAATTCCTCAAAGAAATAATCCTGCAGTAGATGTAAGTTCTGGTTCTCCATTAGATATGGTTCTATGGGTTATCGCCTTGATTTTATTGGTTGGTGCAATGATGGTAAACCAATATTTACCAGCGTACTGGGCACCTGCGAATGATATTTGGGTGCGCGTTGGGGTGATTTTGGCTTGTATCGTTGCAGCATTCGGTTTATTATACGCCACCCATCAAGGCAAAGGCTTTATTCGTCTGCTGAAAGATGCACGAATTGAGTTGCGTCGAGTGACCTGGCCTACCAAGCAAGAGACGATGTCCACATCTTGGCAAGTTCTTGTTGTAGTCGTAATTGCATCCATCTTATTGTGGTGTTTTGACTATATTTTAGGCTGGTTAATGAAGTTTATTATCGGGTAAGAGAGCTATGAAACGTTGGTACATTATTCATGCCTATTCAGGTTATGAAAAACAAGTGATGCGTTCGCTTAATGATCGAATCCAGCGTAGCGCTGTTGCCGATAGCTTTGGTGAAGTCCTTGTTCCTACCGAAGAAGTGGTAGAAATGAAGGATGGCAAGAAGCGTAAATCAGAGCGTAAGTTCTTTCCTGGCTATGTCCTAGTCGAAATGGAAATGAACGATGATACTTGGCACATTGTTAAAGAATGTCCAAAAGTTTTAGGTTTTATTGGTGGTACGGCTGAAAAACCGGCACCGATTACGCAAAAAGAAGCAGATGCGATTCTTGCGCGTGTACGCAATACTGGCGAAGCACCTCGTCCTAAGACGATGTTTGAACCAGGCGAAGAATTACTCGTGGTTGACGGTCCATTCACCGACTTTAAAGGTGTGGTGGAAGAAGTTCAGTACGAAAAGTCACGTTTAACGCTGACCATTAATGTATTTAACCGACCAACTCAAGTTGAATTGGAATTTCGTCAAGTCGAAAAATCAGTCTAATTTGTATGGGTTGAAAACGCCTGACTTATTTATAAGTCAGGCATTGTTGTTGTAACGGTATCGTTACTTGAAATCATTGGGGAGCCTTCACCGGCGTTTGCACCCAGAGGTAATTTGAAATGGCTAAGAAGATTGACGGCTATATCAAGCTGCAAGTTCCAGCTGGTAAAGCGAATCCATCTCCACCGATTGGTCCTGCACTAGGTCAACGTGGTGTGAACATCATGGCATTCTGTAAAGAATTCAATGCTGCTACACAAAAAGTTGAAGCTGGTCTGCCAATTCCAGTCGTGATCACTGTGTACAACGACAAGTCGTTCACATTCATCATGAAAACTCCACCTGCTGCTGTTCTTCTTAAGAAAGCTGCTGGTATCCAGAAGGGTTCAGCTGTACCTAACAAAACTAAAGTTGGTAAGTTGACTCGTGCTCAAATCGAAGAAATCGCGACTACTAAAGAACCAGATTTGACTGGTGCTGATTTAGACGCACGTGTACGTACCATTGCTGGTTCTGCGCGTTCTATGGGCTTGGAAGTGGAGCTTTAAGACATGGCTAAATTAACTAAACGTCAAAAAGCGATTGTAGCTGCTGTAGAAGCACACAAAGTTTACACGCTAGAAGAAGCTGTTGCAGTTTTAGAGAGCCTTCCAGCTCCTAAATTCAAAGAATCTCTAGATATCGCGGTAAACCTAGGTGTTGATCCTCGTAAATCTGACCAGGTTGTTCGTGGTGCGACTACACTTCCTGCAGGTACTGGTAAAACTGTACGTGTAGCTGTATTCGCTCAAGGCGCTGCTGCTGAAGCTGCTAAAGCTGAAGGCGCAGACGTTGTTGGTTTCGACGATCTTGCTGAAAGCATCCAAGCGGGTAACCTTGACTTTGACGTAGTAATTGCTGCTCCAGATGCAATGCGCGTTGTAGGTAAACTTGGTACGATCCTTGGTCCACGTGGCTTAATGCCAAACCCTAAAGTGGGTACTGTAACTCCTGACGTTGCTACTGCAGTTAAAAATGCAAAAGCTGGTCAAGCACGTTACCGCGTAGACAAAGCTGGTATTATCCACGCTGCGATCGGTCAAGTAGGTTTTGAGGCTGCTGCTGTTCGTCAAAACGTTGAAGCACTTGTTGCTGACTTGAAGCGTTTGAAACCTGCTACGTCTAAAGGCGTATACATTCAAAAGATCACTTTGAGCTCAACTATGGGTCCTGGTTTGATCGTTGATGTAGCAAACGTTTCTAAATAAGTCTCGACTTATTACAGAATTTTAAAGCCCTGAAGATGTCTCCTTCTCCCTCTGGGAGAAGGTCGGGAAGAGGGTTAAACCTCTCCCTAGCCCTCTCCTATAAGGAGAGGGGATAATTTAGGCAAACTTTGAATTGATAAATGAAAATTTATCAGCGTCAAAGACCGCGGGCGAGGGGAGTTTTATGCTTCTCTCTTAATAGCTCAGCCTGCGTAGACGCGGTGGTGTGATTTGTTCATCCTCCGCGTGTGAGTCCAGTGATGGTCTTGCGAATTGGGAGTGTACTTCGCGTAAGTACATAAATCACCGTTAGGAGGTTTTACAATGGCTCTTCTTATCGAAGGCAAAAAACAGATCGTAGCTGAAGTAGCTGAAGTTGCTTCTACTGCATTTGCTGCTGTTGTTGCTGACTACCAAGGTTTGACTGTAGAGCAGTTAACTACTCTACGTGTTGAAGCGCGTAAACTTGGTGTTACTACACGTATCGTTCGTAACACTTTGGCTAAACGTGCTCTTCAAGATACTCAATTCAATATCTTGAACGACAACCTTGTTGGCCCAACAATCTTAGCTTTCTCGAATTCTGAAGACGACATGGGTGCTGCTGCACGTTTGTTCGAAGAATTCGCTAAAACTAATAAAGCATTTGAACTTAAAGCTGCTGCATTTGATGGCAAACTTTATCAAGGTGCAGAAGTTAGCGTAATCGCGAATCTTCCGAACCAAGAGAAAGCGCTTACTATGCTTGCAAACGTTCTTCAAGCTCCTATTTCGAAATTGGGCCGCTTACTTACAGCGCTTCAAGAGAAAAACGAGTCAGAAGCTGCTTAAGCTCAAACTTAAACACACATCATTCAATACCCATTTGGAGTTAATCTCATGGCTTTAACAAACGAAGAAATCCTAAACGCAGTTGCTGAAAAAACTGTTCTTGAACTTGTTGAACTTATCTCTGCTTTCGAAGAGAAATTCAATGTATCTGCTGCTGCTGTTGCTGTTGCTGCTGGCCCTGCTGCTGCTGCTGCTGAAGAACAAACTGAATTCAATGTTGAATTGACTTCTTTCGGCGCGAACAAAGTTGCTGTAATTAAAGCAGTTCGTGAAGCGACTGGCCTTGGCTTGAAAGAAGCTAAAGACATGGTTGAAGGCGCTCCTGCAGTTCTTAAAGAAGGCGTTTCTAAAGAAGAAGGCGAAGAGCTTAAGAAGAAACTTGAAGAAGCTGGTGCTACAGTTACTCTTAAGTAATTTCTTAAGGGAGCCGGTTTTTTTATAATCGGCTCCAAAAATTGGCTGATGGCTCTTGGGTCATCAGCCTTTTTGCGTTACAATAATCGGCTCGATTTTTGTTTGCATGATATAAAAATCATACAAATTGAAAATAAACATAATGAACAAACGTTTACCAATATTTTTCATTAAAAAATATTGATAAGCGTTTTAATACCACTAAAAATTGCAGCATTTGTAAAGAGTGGTGGCCATATCGGCCAGCGTAATTCCTTCTGAGCCCGTTCTGCAGGCGGGCTTGGTTTACACTTTCCGAGGACTCCAGATGGCATACTCATATACCGAAAAGAAACGGATCCGTAAGAATTTTGGTAAATTGCCTAGCGTCATGGATGCTCCGTACTTGCTCGCGATTCAAGTCGACTCGTACAGAACATTCTTACAAGATGGCAAATCACCAAAAAACCGCGAAGATATCGGTCTCCAAGCCGCATTTCGTTCAGTTTTTCCTATTGAAAGTTATTCTGGCAATGCTGCTTTAGAATTTGTTGAGTATAGTCTTGGTAAGCCTGAGTTTGATGTACGCGAATGTATCCTTCGTGGCTCAACTTATGCAGCACCAATGCGTGTAAAAATTCGTTTGATCCTGAAAGATCGTGAAACGAAGTCAATTAAAGATGTACGTGAACAAGAAGTCTATATGGGCGAAATGCCATTGATGACGGATAACGGTACCTTTGTAATTAACGGTACCGAGCGTGTGATCGTGTCACAATTACACCGTTCACCAGGCGTATTCTTTGACCACGATAAAGGCAAGACTCACTCAAGTGGTAAAGTCCTTTATTCAGCGCGTATTATTCCTTACCGTGGTTCATGGTTAGACTTTGAATTCGATGCCAAAGACCTGGTCTATGTACGTATTGACCGTCGTCGTAAATTGCTTGCGACTGTGGTGCTTCGTGCCTTGGGTTATAGCAACGAAAACATTCTCGACATGTTCTACGAGAAAGTACCTGTGTATCTTGACATGGGTAGCTACCAGATTGACCTGGTGCCTGAACGTCTGCGTGGCGAAATGGCACAATTTGACATCCTGGACAAGGATGGCAAGGCAATTGTTGAGCAAGGTAAACGTATCAATGCGCGTCATGTACGTCAAATGGAAGCTTCAGGTCTTGAAAAACTTGCAGTGCCAGATGAGTACCTATATGAGCGTATCACTGCTGAAGACATCCCATTAAAAGATGGTGATGTGATTGCAGCCAATACTGTATTAAGCCATGAAATCATGGTGAAAATTGCAGAAGGCGGCGTGAAACAGTTCAATATTCTGTTCACTAATGATATCGACCGCGGTTCATTCGTTGCAGATTCTCTACGTGCAGATACAACGAGCAATCGTGAAGAAGCATTGGTAGAAATCTACAAAGTGATGCGTCCGGGCGAACCACCAACAAAAGAAGCTGCTGAAAACTTATTCAACAACTTGTTCTTCTCTTCTGAACGTTATGACTTGTCTCCAGTGGGTCGTATGAAGTTCAACCGTCGTTTGGGTCGTCCTTACGAAGTGGGTACAGACCAGAAGTCACGTGAAGTTGAAGGCATTCTCTCGAACGAAGATATCACTGATGTATTAAAAACATTAGTTGAAATCCGTAACGGTAAAGGTGAAGTCGACGATATCGATCACTTGGGTAACCGTCGTGTTCGTTCTGTTGGTGAAATGACAGAAAACCAATTCCGTGTAGGTCTGGTTCGTGTAGAACGTGCTGTTAAAGAACGTTTAAGCCAAGCTGAAACTGACAACCTGTCTCCGCAAGATTTGATCAATGCGAAGCCTGTTGCTGCTGCAATCAAGGAATTCTTTGGTTCAAGCCAGTTGTCTCAGTTCATGGACCAAAACAACCCGTTATCTGAGATTACGCACAAACGTCGTGTTTCTGCGCTTGGTCCCGGCGGTTTGACACGTGAACGTGCCGGCTTTGAAGTACGTGACGTACATCAAACGCATTACGGTCGTGTATGTCCAATTGAAACACCGGAAGGTCCAAACATTGGTTTGATCAACTCGCTTTCTGTTTATGCGAAATGTAACAACTTCGGTTTCCTGGAAACACCTTACCGTAAAGTTGTTGATGGTCGTGTAACAGATGAAGTTGAATACCTGTCTGCAATTGAAGAAGTAGGTACTGTGATTGCACAGGCCGATTCTGCAATGGATAAAGACGGTAACTTAACAGAAGAGTTTGTATCTGTACGTCATCAAGGTGACTTCGTACGTATTCCTCCTGAAAAAGTAACGCATATGGATGTATCTGCTCAGCAGGTCGTATCTGTAGCAGCGTCACTGATTCCATTCCTAGAACACGATGATGCCAACCGTGCATTAATGGGTTCGAACATGCAACGTCAGGCAGTTCCGACGTTGATTGCTGACAAGCCGCTTGTTGGTACCGGTATGGAAGCGAACGTAGCACATGACTCAGGTGTATGTGTGATCGCTCAGCGTGGTGGTCGTATCGAGTTTGTTGATGCGTCTCGTGTGGTTATTCGTGTGAATGAAGACGAAATGATCGCAGGTGAAGCAGGTGTAGATATCTACAACCTGATCAAATACACCCGTTCGAACCAGAACACTTGTATCAACCAGAAAGTTCTTGTGAACCTGGGCGATAAAGTAGGTCGTGGTGATGTACTGGCTGATGGTCCATCAACAGATGGCGGTGAGCTGGCATTGGGTCAAAACATGCGCGTTGCGTTTATGACCTGGAATGGTTACAACTACGAAGACTCGATCTTGTTATCTGAGCGTGTACTTCAGGAAGACCGTTTAACGTCTATTCATATCCAGGAATTGTCATGTGTTGCACGTGATACCAAACTGGGTGCGGAAGAAATCACTGCTGATATTCCGAACGTAGGTGAAGCTGCTCTGTCTAAACTGGACGAGTCAGGTATTGTTTACATCGGTGCTGAAGTAACTGCTGGGGACATCCTTGTAGGTAAAGTAACCCCTAAAGGTGAAACACAGCTTACTCCAGAAGAAAAATTGCTACGTGCAATCTTCGGTGAAAAAGCGGCTGACGTAAAAGACTCATCTTTACGCGTTCCATCAGGTACAAAAGGTACTGTGATTGACGTTCAAGTGTTTACACGTGACGGTCTTGAAAAAGACGAACGTGCTCAAGCAATTGAAAAAGCACAGTTAGATGCATACCGTAAAGACTTGAAAGAAGAATTCAAAATCTTTGAAGAAGCTGCACGTGAACGTGTAATCCGTCTACTGAATGGCCAAGAGTCGAATGGTGGCGGTACAACTAAACGTGGCGACAAACTGTCTGAAGACGTGTTGTCTGGTTTAGAGCTTGTTGATCTTCTTGAAATTCAACCAGTTGATGAAGCAATTGCTGAACGTTTAACTCAAATTCAAGTGTTCTTGAAAGAGAAGAGCTTCGAAATTGACGAGAAATTTGCCGAGAAAAAACGCAAACTTTCGACTGGCGATGAACTGACCACTGGCGTATTGAAAGTTGTTAAAGTTTATCTTGCTGTAAAACGTCGCATCCAGCCGGGTGATAAGATGGCGGGTCGTCACGGTAACAAAGGTGTTGTATCAAACATCTTGCCGGTAGAAGACATGCCACATGATGCCAACGGCGTACCTGTTGATATCGTATTGAACCCGCTTGGCGTACCATCGCGTATGAACGTGGGTCAGATTCTTGAAACTCACTTGGGTATGGCGGCGAAAGGTCTTGGCGATCAAATCGACAAGATGATGAAAGAGCAACGTACTGTACTTGAGCTTCGTGATTTCCTAGACAAGATTTACAACAAAGTTGGTGGCGAGCAAGAAGATCTTGATAGCTTGACTGATGAGGAAATCTTGAAACTTTCTGGCAACTTGCGTGCTGGTGTGCCTTTGGCTACTCCTGTATTCGATGGTGCTGAAGAAGGTCAGATCAAAGAGTTGTTACAACTTGCAGGCCTATCTAGTACTGGTCAGACCGTATTATATGATGGTCGTACTGGTGAGCGTTTCGATCGTCCGGTAACTGTTGGTTACATGTACATGCTGAAACTGAACCACTTGGTTGATGACAAGATGCATGCGCGTTCAACTGGTTCTTACTCTCTAGTAACGCAACAGCCGCTTGGTGGTAAAGCACAATTCGGTGGCCAGCGTTTCGGTGAGATGGAAGTCTGGGCACTAGAAGCTTACGGCGCAGCATATACGCTACAAGAAATGCTGACTGTGAAATCGGATGACGTTGAAGGCCGTACCCGTATCTACAAGAACATTGTGGATGGCAACCATTATATGGACCCGGGCATGCCTGAATCGTTCAACGTATTGACCAAAGAGATCCGTTCTTTAGGTATCAACATTGAACTGAAAAATGGTGACTAAGAATCTCCATTAAATCTCCCCAAACCCCTCTTTGATAAAGAGGGGCTTCCCCCTTAACAAAGGGGGATTGAGGGGGATTCTTGGGATTCCCAATTCAGTTAAAAAACAATATTTGTGACCCAGTTGTTGAGTGAAAATCTCCACAACACACGGAGAAAAAAATTGAAAGACTTGCTCGATATCATGCGCAAAAAGACGGATTCAGACGGTCATGCTCCTGTAGAGTTTGACCGCATCCGTATTGGTCTTGCGTCACCAGAAATGATTAAGTCATGGTCTCACGGTGAAGTTAAAAAGCCAGAAACCATTAACTATCGTACGTTCAAGCCTGAACGTGATGGTTTGTTCTGTGCCAAAATCTTTGGTCCAGTGAAAGATTACGAATGCTTGTGTGGTAAATACAAGCGTATGAAATACAAAGGCGTCATTTGTGAAAAATGTGGCGTTGAAGTAACAACTGCGAAAGTTCGTCGTGAACGTATGGGTCACATCGAGCTGGCGTCTCCAGTTGCACACATCTGGTTCTTGAAATCATTGCCTAGCCGTATCGGTCTATTATTAGACATGACGCTACGTGATATCGAACGCGTATTGTATTTCGAATCTTATGTCGTTACTGATCCGGGTATGACTCCATTTGAGAAATACCAACTTCTCAATGATGAAGAATACTTCAATGCATTAGAAGAACACGGTGATGAATTCACAGCGAAAATGGGTGCTGAAGCGGTTCAAGACTTGTTGAAAGACATCGATCTTGAAGCTGAAATTGCACGTCTTCGTGAAGAAATTCCTGTAACAACTTCAGAAACCAAGCTGAAAAAAGCGTCTAAGCGTTTGAAGTTGATGGAAGCATTCAGCGATTCGAACAACAAGCCAGAATGGATGGTGTTGACTGTACTTCCAGTTCTTCCACCAGACCTTCGTCCGCTTGTACCACTTGAAGGTGGTCGTTTCGCGACTTCTGACCTGAACGATCTTTATCGTCGTGTGATCAACCGTAACAACCGTTTGAAGCGTCTTCTTGACCTTGCAGCGCCAGACATCATCGTACGTAACGAAAAACGTATGTTACAAGAGTCTGTAGATGCATTGTTGGATAACGGTCGTCGTGGTCGTGCAATTACCGGTTCGAACAAGCGTCCGCTTAAATCTTTGGCAGACATGATCAAAGGTAAGCAAGGTCGTTTCCGTCAAAACTTACTTGGTAAGCGTGTTGACTACTCTGGCCGTTCGGTAATTACTGTTGGTCCAAACCTACGTTTGCACCAATGTGGTCTTCCGAAGAAAATGGCCCTTGAACTGTTCAAGCCATTCATTTTCGCGAAACTACAGGCATCTGGCCAAGCAACCACCATTAAAGCTGCGAAGAAAATGGTTGAGCGCGAGACTCCAGAAGTTTGGGACGTTCTTGCTCACGTGATTCGTCAACATCCAGTGATGTTGAACCGTGCGCCAACCCTTCACCGTCTGGGTCTTCAAGCATTTGAGCCGATCCTGATTGAAGGTAAAGCGATCCGTCTACACCCACTCGTATGTGCTGCGTTTAACGCCGACTTCGATGGTGACCAAATGGCGGTACACGTACCATTAACACTTGAAGCTCAGCTTGAAGCTCGTGCGTTAATGATGTCGACCAACAACATCTTGTCTCCAGCGAACGGTGAGCCAATCATCGTACCGTCTCAGGACGTTGTCTTGGGCTTGTATTACATCACGCGTGATGCAATCAATGCCAAAGGTGAAGGCATGGTGTTTGCGGATACTCACGAAGTAAACCGTGCACTGGCAACAGGTCAGGTTGATCTACACGCTCGCGTTAAAGCACGTGTACACCAGACTGTGATCGACGAAGATGGTAACCGTGAACAGCAAACCATTATTGTAGATACGACGCCTGGTCGCTGCCTACTTTGGGAAGTTGTGCCTGAAGGTATGGATTTCCAGCAAATTAACGTTGAGATGACTAAGAAAAACATCTCTAAGTTAATTAACTCTTGCTACCGTAAATTGGGTCTGAAAGATACTGTTATCTTCGCTGACCAATTGATGTACTTGGGCTTCCGTCAAGCGACGCGTTCAGGTGTATCTGTCGGTATGGAAGACATGGTTATTCCACCGCAAAAACAAGCAATTATTGGTAAAGCGGAAGCTGAAGTTCGTGAAATCGAACAACAGTTCGAACAAGGTTTCGTAACTGCTGGCGAGCGTTATAACAAAGTGGTCGATATTTGGGCGCGTACCAATGACCAGGTTGCTAAAGCGATGATGGACAACTTGTCATTCACGACTGTTAAAAACAAACAGGGTGAAGACGAGAAGCAAAAATCATTCAACTCGATCTATATGATGTCCGACTCAGGTGCCCGTGGTTCGGCAGCTCAGATTCGTCAGTTGGCGGGTATGCGTGGTTTGATGGCGAAGCCGGATGGCTCGATCATTGAAACGCCTATTAAAGCGAACTTCCGTGAAGGTTTGACCGTACTTCAGTACTTCATCTCGACACACGGTGCGCGTAAAGGTTTGGCCGATACAGCATTGAAGACTGCGAACTCTGGTTACTTGACTCGTCGTCTAGTAGACGTTGCGCAGGACTTGGTCATTACCGAGCCAGATTGTGGTACTTATGACGGTCTGGTAATGACTCCGTTCATTCAAGGTGGCGATGTCATCGAAAACCTGGGTGCACGAGTATTGGGTCGTGTGGTTGCTGAAGATGTGAAACGTGTAGGTACAGATGAAGTTCTACTTCCTCGTAATACGTTAATTGACGAGAAATTGGCGACGTTTATCGAAAGCCAAGGTGTCGACGAAATTAAAGTACGTTCAGTCGTGAACTGTGCGTCTACCTTCGGTGTATGTGCGAAATGTTACGGTCGTGACCTAGCACGTGGTCATCAGGTGAACCCGGGTGAGTCTGTTGGTGTAATGGCAGCTCAATCGATTGGTGAGCCAGGTACACAGTTAACGATGCGTACCTTCCACGTCGGTGGTGCTGCAAGCCGAACTTCTGCTGCAAACAGCGTACAAGTTCGTAACCAAGGTACAGTACGTTTCCACAACGTGAAAACAGTACAACATGCCAAAGGTCACTTGGTATCGACTTCACGTTCAGGTGAAATCGGTATTGCGGATGATTTAGGTCGTGAGCGCGAGCGCTATAAACTTCCTTACGGTGCGTCTATCTTGCTGAAAGATGGCGAAGCTGTAGAAGCAGGCGGTATTGTGGCGACTTGGGATCCGCATACACATCCATTAGTAACAGAAGTTGCAGGTAAAGTACGTTTCAGCCAGATTGCTGATGGCGTAACCGTAACTTCTAAAACTGATGATGCAACAGGTATGTCAACCATTGAAATCTTGCCAGTGACTTCACGTCCTGCGTCAGGTAAAGATTTGCGTCCTGCTGTTGTGTTAGATACCGTTGATGGTGGCGAACAGTTCTATTTCCTGCCACAGAACACGATTCTTTCTGTTCGTGATGGCGAAACGATTGGTGTCGGTGATGTCATCGGTCGTGTACCACAAGAAACTTCACGTACCCGTGATATTACCGGTGGTCTGCCGCGTGTAGCTGACTTGTTCGAAGCACGTAAGCCAAAAGAGCATGCAATCCTTGCAGAAGTGTCGGGTGTTGTAAGCTTTGGTAAAGAGACCAAAGGTAAGAACCGTCTGGTGATTACGCCGGATGATGGCTCTGAGATTTATGAAGAGTTGATTCCGAAATGGCGTACGATTAACGTGTTCGAAGGCGAACATGTGAACCGTGGTGAAACTATTTCTGATGGTCCACAGAACCCGCACGATATCTTGCGTTTGAAAGGCGAAGTTGCGCTGACAAACTACATCGTGAACGAAGTTCAGGATGTATACCGTCTGCAAGGTGTAAAAATCAACGACAAGCATATTGAAGTCATCGTACGTCAAATGCTGCGTAAAGTTGATATCACTGATGGCGGCGATACTAGCTTCATCAAAGGCGAACAAGTGGATTACATCCGCGTTGTTCAAGAAAACCAAGCAGTTCTTGCACAAAACAAGTTCCCTGCGAAGTTTGAACGTCAATTGATGGGTATTACGAAAGCATCGCTTTCTACTGACTCGTTCATCTCTGCTGCATCGTTCCAGGAAACCACGCGTGTGTTAACTGAAGCGGCTGTAACAGGTAAAGAAGATGATCTACGCGGTTTGAAAGAGAACGTGGTTGTGGGTCGTCTGATCCCAGCGGGTACAGGTTTGGCTTACCACCTAGAGCGTCGTCGTCAAGAAGCAGAAGCTGCAGAATTTGAACTGCACAATGACTTCTCTGATGTAGACCAAGCTCTAAGTCAGGCATTTAACGAAGAATTCTAATTCGAGTCAAAGCTGAGAAAAGAGACGCCTTCGGGCGTCTTTTTTTTGTCTGAAATTTATAAATAAGACAGCTTGAACAGAAGAATAATCCATTGATATTTACAAAACTCAGCAGGAATACCGAGAGAAGTAACACGCTACAGATTTTAGTTTCATAAAATGAAGATAAGCTTAATTAAAGCAAGACAGGAAGGTCAAGGTCATGAAAAAATTAATGGGTGTTATGGCAGTTGCCACTCTTTCCACCTTTATGTTGGCGGGTTGTGAAAGTATGTCTGCCAATGAGCAACGGATCGGTGCTGCAGCCCTGGGTGGTGCAGTCGGTGGTGGTGTCGGTAATAAAGTCGGCGGTGGCGTTGGTGCAGCTGTAGGTGGTGGTGCTGGTGCAGCAGTAGGTAGTAAATCCCAAGGCGGTTCAAACCGTAATGCGACCTATAGTGGTGTAGGTGGTGCTGTTGGTTCAGCAGTCGGTAAAAGCATCTTCGGTGGTAATGCGGGTGCTGCAATTGGTGGTGCAATCGGTGGTGGTGCCGGTGCTGCGATTGAACAGGATAACCGTCGTCGTTAAGTCGAAAGTTACTTCAGATTCATCTAGATTTAAAAGCGTCAATGTGGCGCTTTTATCTTATTTAGGAGCGTTAATTTTCCCTTTGCTCTGTTTCCGCCGGATATAGACCGTTTTCTCTACCTCAGCAATTCTGACCCCGGCTTCATCATAAATATTCAGCTGATAATGTCGATACACTGGCGCATTATCGGCCGCTAGATTGATAATCGTGGAAATTTCTTCAGCAGAAATCCGAATGTCTGCTACCACTGTGCCGCGACCGGGTGCCAAAAACTGAATGCTGGCGCCTTTATCCCAGACCAGATATTTCGGCCCCAAATGATGCATCAGCAATAACATATAAAAGGGATCGACCATTGAATACAGGCTGCCACCAAAATGCACACCGACAATATTCTGGTTCTTACGGGTCAGCGGCATTTTGACCCGAACGTGATAATTATTAAAATCAATCTTATCAATTTCAATGCCTGCACCACGATAAGGGGCATAGCGGTTCAGAATAAATTTTGAAACCAGAGGCAGTTTTTGAATTTTCTGGAATAGGCTCATACTGACATTCTTTTTGCGGCTGTGATTATGCATACTAGAGCAACAAAAATGCGCTGGCATTGATCAATCATGCCGATTTATAAACTAAGTGGTCAATAACAAAAACAGGATCAAAAGATGGAAATGCACATGCAATGGGTCGATACCACGGATCAGCAGCGTCTTTGTGTCAAAACTTATGGACAATCCGAACAACCGGCATTGGTGCTGGTTCACGGCTATCCCGATCATCAGGCAGTTTGGGAGCCAGCCATTGCTCATTTGAGTCAGGATTACTTTGTTGTGACTTATGATGTCCGTGGTGCAGGTGAGTCCAGTATTCCCAAAAAAATCTCCGATTACCGCTTGGCCCGTTTAAGTCAGGATCTGGAAGAGGTGGTGAACGAAATATTGCCGAATCGTGCTTTTCATCTGGCCGCGCATGACTGGGGTTCAATTCAGTCCTGGGAATCCGTCACCGGTCCACGCTTTAAAGGACGAATTCTGTCTTATAGCACCTTGTCTGGGCCATGTCTGGATCATGCCGCTTTCTGGATGCATGAACAGTTCCAGCAAAACAAAGCAAAATTCTTAAAGCAAATGAGTAAGTCTTGGTATATCGCGATGTTTCAGTTGCCTTTAGTGGCGCCATTGGCCTGGAATTTTTTTAATCCGCAGCGTTGGGCCAAGATCGTGCAGCAAATAGAAAGACGGGATGATCTGCCACTCAACCCGCATATTGTCAAAGATGGAAAATATGGTGTGAACCTGTATCGGGCCAATTTTTTGCCACGTTTGACTCAACCACGGCAGCGTTTCGCCATCTGTCCGGTACAGGCGATTGTGCTGAAATATGACCAGTTTGTCGGGCCAGATCTGGTTGATGAAATGTCAAAATGGGTGGATGATTTCTCGAAAGTAGAACTGGCTGCCAATCACTGGGCGATCCTGAGTCAACCGGAGCAAGTGGCTCAATTGATTGATGAGTTTATTCAGCGTAAATCTGCTGACATTCATTGACAGGCCACTCCGCGAAACATGACCCGACCAGAAAAAAGTGGCGGAATTTTTATCCGTATTTTCTGATAAAATAGCCGCTTTCTCTCTATTCCGATTCATTATGTTCGCAATTCTTGCTGCTATTGGAGTCATGTTCGGACTCTCGTTGGCACGTGTACCTGTGGTTTTTGCCCTGGTCATTGGTGCTGTTACAGGTGGTTTATTGGCAGGTCTAGGCCTGCAGGGAACCTTGGACGCGTTTAACAATGGCTTGGGTGGTGGTGCTAAAATTGCCTTGGCTTATGGTATTTTAGGTGCATTTGCTTTGGCTCTGGCACGTTCGGGTTTACCGGATTTGCTAGCCTATAAAATGATCAGTACCTTAAAAGGTGAGGCCGATTTTAAAGCGCAAAACCGGGTGAAATATCTGATCTTTTTCACAGTCGCCATTGCTGCCGTGTTCTCGCAGAACGTTATTCCCGTGCATATTGCCTTTATTCCGGTACTGATTCCGCCACTATTGGCTGTATTTAACCACTTAAAGCTCGACCGTCGTTTGATTGCCTGTTTGCTGACCTTTGGTCTGGTAGGCACCTATATGCTGATTCCGGTCGGTTTTGGTGCCATCTTCCTGAATGACATTCTGGGTCATAACATCAATACCTTTGGTAAACCATACGGATTTGAAATTAGCTATGACCAGATTCCATCTGCGATGGCAATTCCAGTATTCGGGATGTTTGTAGGCTTATTGGTGGCGATCTTTATTAGCTATCGCAAACCACGTCAATATCAAGATATTCATGTCCAGGAACAGCAAAGTATTTCTGCTGAATTGGGTGTGGCTGAGCAGGTTAAACCGCAGATTGCCAAATTTACCATCTGGATGGCAGGTCTTGCAGTTATTGCCACATTGGCGGTACAGCTTTATTCAGATTCGATGATTCTGGCTGGTCTGGTCGGTGTCGCGATCCTGAGTTGTGCCGGGATCTTTAAATGGAAAGAAGCGGATGATGTGATCATTACCGGTATGCGCATGATGGCGCTGGTTGGCTTTATCATGATTGCGGCACAAGGCTTTGCCGCGGTGATTGAAGCGACTAATCAGGTACCAACCTTGGTTGAAGCATCAGTGAACTGGATTGGTGATAGCCAGGCATTGGCTGCCTTCCTGATGCTGTTGATTGGTTTGCTAATTACCCTAGGCATTGGTTCGTCTTTCTCAACCATTCCCATTCTGGCGATTATTTATGTTCCGCTGTGTATCCAGTTTGGTTTCAGCCCTGCGGCGACCATTGCGATTATCGGGACTGCGGCGGCTTTAGGCGATGCCGGCTCTCCAGCGTCAGATTCAACTCTAGGCCCAACATCTGGTCTGAATATGGATGGTCAGCATGATCATATGAAGGATAGTGTGATTCCAACCTTCATTCACTTCAATATTCCGCTTATCATCTTTGGCTGGATTGCAGCCATGGTTCTGTAAGTCCTTTTTAATCTGCTCTGATATAAATCGGAGCAGATTTGCCTAGATTTAAAATAAATTATGAGATGTATTTAAAATATATATTTAAATAAAAATTAATATAAACCTGATTATTTTACTCTGAATAAATTCATATTTATCTGATTAATATACTTGGTATTTAAAACCAAACAATCTAGTCAATTTAAAATAAATTACTTTTTAAATCAGTATTTTAAATAATAATTAAAAATTAGTTTTATAATCCTTATTGCATATTATTTTTCCTCGTGTTTATTATTAATTAAGATTTATTTCCTTAATAATTATTCTTCCTATGGGGTATTTTAAAATGTTAAAGCAAGCTGCTCTAATTGCATTAATGGGTCTTTCTGCATCTGCGATGGCAGGTCAATGGCAGGTGAAAGTTGGTGCCAGCTCTTTAGCACCATCAAGTGACACTGAAATTGCACCAGGTTTAATCGTAGAAGCAGATCAAGAATATGGTTTTACGCCTTCAGTCGAATACTTCTTTAATGACAATATCTCGGCAGAATTATTATTGGCTACCCCGTTTAACCATGACATTTCTGCTCAGGGTCTAGGGAAAATTGCCAAGATTAAACATCTTCCACCAACTATTACCGCTAAATATCACTTTAAAAATGCAACACGCTTTACGCCATATATTGGTGTAGGTGGCACAGCTTTTATTGCTTGGGATGAAGAAGGTCTGGCTAAAGATGTGAAAGAGGAATTTGGTTTGGCAGGTCAGGTCGGTTTTAATTATCAGCCAGCCGATGCCAAAAACTGGGGGGTATTTGCTGACGTGCGCTATGCAGATTTGAGTCCTGAAGTGACATTAGATGATGCTGATAATACTAAATTCGACTTGAATATTGATCCTTGGGTTTACACGATCGGTTATAGCTACAAGTTCTAAATTCTAGCCTTGCTCAACAAAAAAGCCTCATCTTGAATGAGGCTTTTTTTTCAAAATAACAACGATTTATAACTTATTGAAATTGAGCAGATCGGCAATGTTCAACTATATTAAAATGAATAAAGTAAATATTAATTGAATACGACTTAATAATTGAATAATAAGGAAGATCAGCATGAAGTTTTTAAGCCAAGGTATTGTGATCTTCTTCAGCCTGCTGGCAGGGTCTGCCTATGCGGCAAGTTTTGATTGTCAGAAAGCTGAAACCGTGACAGAGAAAGCGATTTGTGAACATCGTCTGCTCAATGATGCCGATGTCAAGATGAGTACCAGCTATCATATTTTACGCCGTATGGTGCCTATGGGAACCCGTTCGGTGATCCAGCGTGATCAGGTGAAATGGCTACAGTTCCGTGACCGCTGTCAGGAATCTGTGTCCTGTCTGAGTCAGGTCTATAATATGCGTCAGCAGCAAATAGACCTGCAATTTCAACGTATTTATAAGCTTGGGCCTTATTAAGCCTTAAACCTAAGCCTTTACAAATCCAAGTCATTTTAGATCAAGAGATCCTTTATAAAATATCTTGAGAAAAAATATACAACTGGCTATTGAAAATTTAGTAACTCACTCCATTCATATAGGCAACAGTATTGACCTGTATTTAAAATAAAAGGAGTGATTAATGAGCGAGTCTAGCGCACAAAAACATAGTTTCCAGGCTGAAGTGGCTCAGTTACTACATCTCGTGACCCATTCGCTTTATTCAAACCCTGAAATTTTCCTACGCGAATTGATCTCGAATGCCTCAGATGCATGTGACAAATTACGTTTTGAAGGGATTAACCATCCTGAATTTTATGAAAATGATCCTGATCTGCGCGTTCGTGTCAGTCTGGATGCAGACAATAAAACCATTACCATTTCAGATAACGGGATCGGCTTAAGCGAACAGGAAGCCATTGATAATTTAGGGACTATTGCCAAATCAGGCACCAAAGACTTTATGTCCAAACTGACCGGCGATCAAAAAGCTGATGCCCAGCTAATTGGCCAGTTTGGTGTCGGTTTCTATTCCGGTTTTATTGTGGCTGACAAGATCACGGTAGAATCGCGTCGTGCTGGCACAGATGTCTCTGAAGGGGTGCGCTGGATCAGTGGTGGTACTGGTGAGTTCGAAGTTGAACAGATCACGAAACAAGGACGTGGTACCGATATTATTCTGCACTTACGTGACGATGCGCTGGATTATCTGCAAAGCTATAAAGTGAAGCAGATTATCAATAAATATTCAGACCACATCAGCCTGCCAATCCAGATGCAAAAAGAAGTCTGGCAGGAAGAAGAAGCGGCTGAAGGTGAAACATCTAAAGGTGGCCAGTATGTCAAAACTGATGAGTGGGAAGTCATTAACTCGGCCAGCGCATTATGGACTCGTAACAAGTCTGAAATCACTGAAGAGCAGTATGTCGAGTTCTACAAGAACTTGAGCCATGATTTCGCAGCGCCATTGGCTTGGGCGCATAACCGGGTTGAAGGCAGCACTGAATATACCCAGTTATTATATATTCCAAGTAAAGCGCCACATGATATTTTCACCCGTGAATCCAAAGCGGGTATCAAACTGTATGTGAAACGTGTGTTCATTATGGATGATGCGGATAACCTGATTCCAAACTACCTGCGCTTTGTGCAAGGTGTGGTGGACAGTGCCGATCTGCCATTGAACGTGAGCCGTGAATTACTGCAAGAAAGCCGTGATGTAAAAACCATCCGTGAAGGCAATACCCGCCGTATCCTGACCATTTTGGATAATCTGGCTAAATCTGAAGATGAAAAAGATCAGGCAAATTTCAAGACCTTCTATCAGGAATTTGCTTCAGTATTGAAAGAAGGTCTGGGCGAAGATTTCAGTAACCGTGAACGTATCTTAAAACTGCTGCGTTATGCGACGTCGACCAATGATGAAGTCAGCACATCATTGGCAGACTATAAAGCACGTATGAAAGATGGGCAGAAAGCCATTTATTATGTGACTGCAGATAGTCTGAATGCTGCGAAAAATTCACCACAACTGGAACTGTTCAAGAAAAAAGGCATTGAAGTTCTGTTGATGACCGAACGCGTGGATGAATGGGCGATGAACTTCGTGAATGAGTTCGATGGTACGCCTTTGCAAAACGTGTCTAAGGGTGCGGTTGACTTAGGTGACCTTCAGGATGCAGAAGAGAAGAAAGCCCTTGAAGAAGCCGCAGCCCAGTTTAAACCGGTGGTGGATAAGTTGACGGATTCATTAAAAGACAAGACCAAAGAAGTGCGGGTGACGACGCGTCTGGTCGATTCTCCGGCTTGTCTGGTGACTGGCGAAGGTGAATTGTCTCCACAGCTGATTCGTATGCTGAAAGATGCGGGTCAACCTGTGCCAGATATCAAGCCGATTCTGGAAATTAACCCGGGACATCCGTTGGTGAAAAAACTGGATGGCTCAGCGCAGTTTGATGATCTGGCCAATGTGATCTTCGACCAAGCGGTGATTGCAGAAGGTGGATTACCAGAAAATCCTGCTGAATATGTCAAGCGCATTAATAGTTTGCTGCTTGCTTAAGTGCTGATATATTGAATGAGAAAATCCCTCTTCGGAGGGATTTTTTATGCCTGCTTCATTTTTCATTTCTAGAAATGATCTGGAAAAACGATAGTGAAGATAAAAAAATCCCTGCGGATTTTAAATCTGAATTTTAAATTAATACTGGTTTTTTGATTTATAATTACGATCATTAAGTAAGGAGAGAGAATGTTATGAAATCTAAGCTGATGATCAGTATGGGCGCTGTAATCCTGATGTCGATGAGCCAAGTTAGTCTAGCGGCACCTGCTGCAGAAAAAATGGTACGCACAGATCGAATCAGTTTTTATAAAGTTGCGAAAGTAGAGGCAGCAAAACTACAACGTGTGCAACATAGCGATCGTATTCGCTTCAATATGCCAGTGATGGAGCAACCTTCATTACAGCAAAAACGAGTGCTACGCAGTGATCGTATTATCTTGAATAAAACCAGCTAATACTTACCGCGCTGATTGCCTCAGTAATATTGAAAAAAGCCCATGAATGATGGGCTTTTATATTTTCTACCATCATTCAGTTTAAAATAACGCTTCTAAACGTACCAAAGCCCCAACATAGTGATCACGATCCTCGCGATGATCATTCAAATAGTTCAGGTCAGTCTGGACAAAAAACCATTCACGTAAAAAAGGTTGTCTCCAGGACACATAAGGGCCCCAGCGATTAAGACGCAGATCCTTGTCATTCAGATAACCACCGGTATAAATGCCGTAACTAAAACGGTTGTCTTGAAAAAACTGATGTTGCCTAAAGGTGTAGTTGTCCCAAGTGAGATCATCGTCTTGATCATCGGCATAAGTCAGACTGAGCTGATTAGAGAAAAAGGCCTGATTGGGACGGGCATGAATCAGTTCCAGGTTGGTCCGTAAATAGTTTTCGCTTTGAATACCATAGCGATAAATCTGTTCGGCATGAAAAGAGTAGTCATTTTCTAGTGTCCAATCTTTACTGGCTTTGACGCGTAGGTAAATATCATCTCCAGAACGTAAGCCCAGATCCAGATCGGTTTCAAAAGGAATACGATCTGACCATTCAGACCAACGTAAGGCAAAAGAGCTGTTATCTTCACGGGCACGTTTAGTATCCAGACGCTTATTTCCGGAAGTGGCAGGATTTTCATTGGTAATCGCGACATTGCTGTCTAATTCATTGTCCAGACTGTCATCACCAAACACCACACTCAGCTTTTGTTCCAAGGTCGGAAGCTTGATCTTGCCGCGGATTCGGGGCTTAATCTCATAGCCTTCATATTCATCCCAGCGATTATCTAGAATGATCCGTAATGTAGCTGCAGCTGGCTGATCCGGATCGCTTTCACCAAACCAGTTATCAATTTTATGCGCAGTACGATCGGCCCATTCGCGGATGCCTTTCTGCTTTTGATCCGCCCATGAATAATTTTCTGTCTCTAGCGTGGATGGAACAATGGCGACATTTGATTGCTCCGGCAGAACCGTGGGTGTTGCATCGATCAAACGTGGAATCTGATCCAGCAAGCCTGATCGGCTTGGCTCTATATTCGTTGGACTGGCAGGAGCAGTTGTGACTGAATTGGCCCAAGACATGCTACCACTCATTCCTAAGCCCAGAGAGAGCAGTAAAATTTGAGTAACCCTGTTTATTTGCATGAGATATTTGTTGCTCTTGTATTCTTATATTCAGCTGTAGTTTTCTAAAAAACGGCCTTAAAAAGCAAGTTAAAGCTACAAAATAACAGCAATTATTCAATCATTTGAGCCTGAATTTCCCGATAAAGCTCTAATACCCGAATGGGTTGTGGCATTGTTAAAATAATATTGTGAATATTCTGCCAATTTAGCTGTTTGTCGCGTTGCAGCAAGATGTATGGATAGGCCAGCTCATCCTCTGCGAGAGAGATGCGTTTTTCACCATGAATCACTCGGATTTTTTGATGTTCCTGTAGCAAAAGCACTGGGGTAGAAAAATCCGCAGCAGCTTCTTTAAACGAGATAAATTTCTGCTTTTGAATGGACTGTGCGGGTATAAATGGATGGTAATCTGGCTGTGTCCAGACTGTTTCAGCCTGCTGCAAGTAAGCCGTTGAAAAAAACTCGAGTTGCATGAACCTGGTGCTTATAACAGACCACGCCAGTGATTTAATCGCAGCAGCCTGATGTTGATGATGGCTCAGCCAATGTTGAATACAATAGTGAGCCTGCAACTGACTCGGTACCCCTAAGAGCATCAGATATTTAACAAACTGACCTTGCAGATTCAATTGCTCAACCAAATAAACCTGACGTGCCTGCCAGTTATCTTCTGCCGCATAATATAAGACAATATCCAGATAAACAGGGTGTTGTTCGACATCGGATTCTAGTTCTAAAGCACAGAGCCGCTGGATATTAGTTTCTTCTAAACCTAAAGGGTGTACATGAGCGTTTAGTTTGCCCAGTTGGATCTGTACAGGGAATTGAATCAATTCGGAGACTGTGATCTGTTCTTGCTGAATTGTCGTTTCAGCTTTTAGTTGAGGATTTAGTTCCTTGGGTTCAGTTAGTATTTGATTGGTTGACTCATCTAAGCGATTTAATTCTAGTGCATGAATTCTTGCGCGCGGCCGTCCCCGATGATATTTGGTTGTTTCCATAGAATTGCAGCTGGTTTCAGCTTCGTGTAAGGATAAGGCAGGAACGATCAAGGGTGGATCCTGTTTCAGGCAAGAAAACCGCTGCTGTTGTTGTAACAGCCAGATATAACAGTGTTGCAGTTCAGCCCATTGGCTGTGCAGGGCAGGAGCTTGGGGAGCCGGAATCAGCCAGATTTGCCAGCCACGTTCAGGATGATGTAAAACTGCCCAGCCTGAATCCGGATGGGCATACAATGCTTGTTCCAGCGCCAAGATTTCGGTGAAATAGCCACGAAAGCTTAGATGATAAGACGTATTAGCAGAAAATTGGTAAGCAACAAGTTCAGGTTGAGTGCGGGCCTTAAATGCTGAAATCTGGGTCTTGAAAATAGGCTCATCACACAGATTAAAAATATCGCGTATCCTTTTTTTAGAACGGGCAATTTCATAGAAAGGCAGGACTTTATGCTCCAGTTGCTGCGCCAGTCCATGTAGTTCTTTAATTAAGTGTGCTTTTTCTAAAGCATTCATTTTTTGATCTCTAGAGATGTTTCAGTGCTTTATCCAGGGTTTGTGCCAGTACAATGTTAACCGCCAGCTCGACCAGTCTGTATTCAGCAGAATTCGAGTCTGTATAGCTTTCTGCCATTTCAATTAAATAATCAATAGAAACTGACTGAGGCGGAATTTTGCCCTGTACCAATGCCTGAAGTTCATGCATAAAAAATTTTCTTATCATTAATCTATTTATATTGCTGCAATTATAAGCAGAGATCACATAAAATAGTGATCTATTTTGAGTGTTTTATAAACAAATTTTTTAATTAAAAGTGATAAAAATCAATAGAAAAAATGAGAGTAGGAAATAGTCGATATTTTTGAGAGTTGTGCATCTTTTACACAGAATGTGTTCAATATGATAAAAAAAGCAGGCTGAATCAATCAGCCTGTTTTAATGCAAAACAGTTTTGCATTAAGCCGTTTTTTTCAGTTGCTACAGTCGCAGCATCTGTATTTACTGTTTCAGCAGGTGCTTTAGTCGCTGGAAAGTCTGGCAGATGAACCACTTGCGCCATTTGTGCAGACGCTTGAACGGAAAAAGCCATAACGGTTGCAGCGAAAGCAAATTTAAGAGCATTCATAGGATGACCTTTAATATCAGAGTGTTCAATGACTTGAACAGAGGAGAATATTTAAACTTAATTCGGGTGAAATAATAGCAAATAAGACTTAATATAAAATGATAGATTCGGCAAATTCAGGCAGTAAATTTTAGATAAATTACTCTATAAAACAATAAATTAGTGTATTTACTCTAGTTTGATTTTTATGATTTTACAGGACTTTATGCTTTGTTTTGGCGATGAGAATCTGGACTTGATCGAGTGCCAAAACAAACGGCGATGTGTTTTTGATCTGCCAATTTAAGATTGAATTTCTAGCTTTGTTCAATCCATGTAAGTTTTTGCTATCGCTTGTTTACGGGCTGCTGCAATCTTCTGAGAATGGACTAAGATGGAATTCCATTCATTTTCATGCTGAGAGTTTTATTATGGCAATTGCAAAAGTGGTAGAAGTCAATTCAAGCAGCAATAAAAGCTTTGAAGATGCGATTCAAACGGGCATTCAAAAAGTCACAGAAACGGTCAAAAATGTACAAGGTGCTTGGATCAATGAACAGAAGGTTGTCATTAAAGAAAATAAAATCACGGAATATCGTGTCAATTTAAAAATTAGTTTTCTGGTTGATTAAGCGAATGCCATTCAATAACAAATAAAAAAACCCCATTTAAAATGGGGTTTTTTTATTGAACGTTGTTTTATTTAGCTTGGTCTGGCGTGTCACACGTTTCTGGTGAGCACTGTGCTGCCTGACTGTTGGTTGATGTATCGAGCGCTTTTTCAAATACTTGCAGGAAAACTTCTTTAGGCTGCGCGCCTGCCAATGCCACACGTTGATCAAAAACAAAGAAAGGTACACCGGTCACTTTGAGTTGTTCATGTGCGACTTCCTGATCGAATTTGACGAAATCAGCATATTCTTCCGAATCCAACAGGTCATCGACTTCGACCGGATTCAGGCCAATACGCGCTGCGACATCTTCCAGTGTTTCACGTTCTCCAATCGCCAGACCTTGGGTCATATAGCTATAGAAGAACGCTTCCTGTGCTTCATTGCCCAAACCTTTGCTTTGCGCCAGGTGAATCAGGCGATGCGCATTAAAGGTATTGCCTGAATTGGCACCTTCCCAGTTAAATTCAATACCTTCGGCTTTGGCCATTTCAGCAATATTGCGCTGCATCTCTTCGACTTCTGCCACGGTGCGGCCATATTTTTGCGCCAGACGCTCAGAGTTGGAGACTTCCTGACGTACCGGTGCTTCAGGATCGAGCTGGAAACTGTGCCAATGTACTTCTAGCTCAATACCTGCTTCTTGTGCAGCAGCTTCTAAACGTTTTTTACCAATATAGCAGAAGGGGCAAACCACATCTGACCAGATATCTACGCGCATGTCATGTCTCTAATTTTGCTCTTGTGTTCAAGTATGAGGGTGAAGAATCAGAATTTAAAGCCCTTGAGCATCAGAAGTGTATTTCTACAGCAGATCGGCAGGATAAATAAAAGAAGAAAGAGTAGGTGATAGCCAGATGGCTTCCTTAATATAATCAGGTTCTGACTATAGTCAAACTACTTTATTATTCATACAAGATTCGAAAAAAACTCGAAATAACTCATCGACTGAGTCGATCAACCATTCTTTACGCTTACGTTTAACCCATGCCCACATGTGTTCTATAGGATTTAAATCAGGGCTGTATGCAGGAAGCCAAAGAATTTTATGCCCTTGTTGTTCCAATAACTCCTGAATATCTGCTCTTTTATGAAATGCTGCATTATCCATAACCACTACACTATTTTCTGGTAATGCTGGTATGAGGAATTGCTCAATCCAAAAATGAAAAACATCTGAATTGATTTTGCAGTCAAATAAACCGACTGAAAATAACTTACCCTCATGGATTGCTCCAATGGCATTGGTCTGATTCTTTAATTGCCAATTATATTGCCCTAAACAGGGTACTCCTTTTCGTGAGTAGCCATGAGGTCTATAATCATGTGACTTAAAACCACTTTCATCCAGATAAATAATCGGATGGTTTTTTTCTAATTCATTCACTTGCAGAATAAATTTATCCCTAAGCTTTGTATCTGCTTTAGGATGGCTTAACGTCTTTTTTTAACTGTAATATTTAAGCGCTTTAATGCAGCACCAATAGATGAAACACCACAATTAAAACGTGCAGCACGTTCATATTGATAAGCATCAGGATACTTTTCAACATCTTCACGTAAAGCATCATCGTTAATTTTAGAAGGTTTACGTACACGAGTTTTTTTAATCTCTATACGTTTCTTCCATTCAACAATGGTATTTTTATTAATTTCAAATTGTGCAGCTACCGCTCGAATAGAATAACCTTCCTCAAGCTTAGCTAAAATTTTACGTCTAAAATGTTCTGAATAACTCATTGCACCATTGTATTGGTTTTATAATGATTTGACTATATTCAAAAAAAATATAAAAATGCCATAAAAAAACGCCCCGTAGGGCGTTTTGTGAATGCAGTCAATTATGCAGTTTTTACTGCAGCTTCAACAGCAAGCATGTGACCATTTTCTTCGAAGTTTGAGTGCCAAGAAAGCGCTTCACGAAGAAGATGAGGGGTATGGCCGCCTTTTGCACATGCACGGTCAAAGTAATCATTCAACGCATCGCGGTACATTGGGTGCGCACAGTTATCAATTACTGCACGTGCACGCTCACGCGGAGCCAAACCACGAAGATCCGCAAGACCTTGTTCAGTCACTAGGATATCAACATCATGTTCTGCGTGGTCGATATGTGAAGCAAACGGCACTACAGAAGAGATGTCTCCACCTTTCGCGATTGATTTGGTTACGAAGATCGCCAAGTGGGCATTACGTGCGAAGTCACCTGAACCACCAATACCGTTCATCATCTTGGTACCACATACGTGAGTTGAGTTCACGTTACCGTAAATATCAAACTCAAGTGCAGTGTTGATGCCGATAATACCTAAACGACGTACCAGTTCAGGATGGTTTGAAATTTCCTGTGGACGTAATACCAGTTTGTCTTTGTATTGTTCTAGGTTGTTAAATACTTTCTCGCCGTACTTAGCAGAAAGCGTAATAGAAGAACCTGAAGCAAACTTCATTTTACCGGCATCGATCAATTCAAACGTACAGTCTTGTAGTACTTCTGAGTACATGATCAAGTCTTCGAAGTTTGAATCTTTCAGACCCGTCAATACGGCGTTTGCAATTGAACCGATCCCTGCTTGAAGAGGTCCGAGGTTTTTCGGTAGACGGTCTTCAGCTACTTCTTTTTCAAAGAAAGCGATCAAATGGTTGGCAATGCTTTGAGTCTCATCATCTGGTGCGGTTACAGTAGATGGAGAGTCGTGCAATTCGCTGTTAAATACGATACCAACAATTTTAGATGGATCGATATTGATCGCATGTGTCCCGATACGCTCATCCACTTGAGTCAAAGGAATCGCTTGACGCGTTGGACGGTATGACGGGATATAGATATCGTGTAAGCCTTCAAATGCCGGGCTTAAGTTGGTATTGATTTCTACAATTACTTTTTCAGCAAAGATTGCAAAGCTTGCAGAGTTACCTACAGATGTGGTTGGAATGATGCCACCATCTTCAGTGATTGTAACCGCTTCAATGATCGCAACATCTGGTTTTTTCAACTGCAGGTTACGCATTTGCTCAACAGTTTCAGACAAGTGCTGGTCAATGAACATCACTTCGCCGTTGTTGATCGCTTTACGTAAAGTATTGTCTACCTGGAACGGTAAACGACGTGCCAATACACCAGCTTCAGTCAGTTGTTTGTCTAGATCGTTCCCTAGTGATGCACCAGTAATTAACGTGATCTTTAATGGATTTGCTTTTGCCTGTTGAACCAAAGCTAAAGGAACCGCCTTCGCTTCACCCGCGCGAGTAAAGCCACTCATACCCACAGTCATGCCATCTTGGATGAATTCAGCCGCTTGTTCAGGGCTGATGACTTTGTTGTGTAGGGAGGCTAAACGGATACGATCTAAAGACATTTTAACTCTCATTAATTCTTAAACTATGATACGGATTGTACCGCTCAAAAAATGTATTGTGCATAGGTGTTAGGCTAAGGTCTAATTTTTTAGCTAAATGTAGGTATAATAAAAAATGATGATTTTTAAATGATTGAATTCGTGAACTATAAAATGAATTGTATAGAAAAACTAAAAAGTCATTTGTTGAATTACTGATCACTTATTAAAAGTGCTCAGTCAAAGTTTGGCGAATTTTATCGAGTGTAGTGGCTGGGGGAAGTGTCTCAGGATTCGCCTGATTCACGGGTAGTGAAATGATAGCTTCCAGCCCACCTTCAGGACGATTATGAATACGCAATTGGCCATGGTGAATATCGACAATCCGTTTCACAATGGCCAACCCCAAGCCACTGCCTTGTACTGTTCGTGCCGAATTGCCCCGAACAAAAGGCTGCATCAAGGCTTCAATCTGATCTTCCGGGATGCCTTCGCCATGGTCTGCGACACAAATCAACAGTTGATCTTCTTCAACATGCGCAGAAAGCTCAATTGGTTCTGAACCATAACGTTTTGAGTTGTTGATCAGATTGCCGATCAGTCTTTTTAGTGACATGCTGCGCGCCTGAATGGTCGGTATATCTTGTGGTGTAAATCGGATATCTAGCGGTTTAAACTGCTTGACCAGTTCCTGTAGCAGTACATTGACATTGGTGTCCTGCGGTTCTTCATCGGAACCATCGCGCATATAGGAAATGAACTGATCCAGAATCGCGTCCATATCTTCGACATCATAAATCAGGCCTTCTTTGAGAAAGTCTTCATCTGGCATCATTTCGGCACTGAGGCGGATTCGGGTTAAGGGCGTGCGCAAGTCATGTGAAATGCCGGCCAGCATGATTCGGCGTTCCCGCTCGGTCTGGTCCAGCGTATAAATCATCTGATTAAAGGCATGATTGACCTGACGGATTTCCAGTGGACCATGATTGGTATCTAGATAGGGTGCTGAGCCGATTCGGCTATAACTGTTGGCGGCATTCTGCAAACGGCGTAAAGGACGGTTGAGCTGACGCACCAAGGTCAAAATAATGATGCCGACAATAATCGGCGTGCCAAGCAACCAGCCCAAAATCAGTTCATTGCTATAATTGGCATAAGTCTTTAAAGGTTCCTGTACCCAGTGACCATTCATTTCAGGAGTCTGGATCCAGATACGTGGACTCGGCTTAAACTGGAAATAGACTGTGGCTTGTTCGATGCGTAACTCTTTGGCGAGTTTGGTTTCGATCTGTCGGGTAAAAAATTCGGCAATCAGCTTTTCACGGACAGTGGGATATTCTGCCGGATTAGTAACGTATTCAATGCCGACCCGGTTTTTCAGCCAGTCATCGATATCGACTTCCTGCTGTTTATGATACAGGCGCAGATCGGGATTATTAAGAATTTCCAGTTCCATGGCCAGATAACGCGCATGTTGCTGGATTTCAGGTAAAAACAGGGTACGCCAAAAGAACCACAAGGACATGAACAGGCTAAAACAGACCACAAAAACCACCAGTACCGTGGTACGCATGGCAGCAGAACGCGGCTTGATCTTGTCGAGAAAGCGTTCCCCGCGGGTACGCTTTTTTTCCGAGTAGCTGACAAAATCGGTAAATTTTTGTGGATCGATGGGGTCGAGTTTCACACCAGCTCCCTGTTGGCATTTTCCAAATTGAGCAGTAATAATAATTTGTAATGGAATCTTACTGCTTGAACCTTCGATGGAAGGAGCTTGTTGTGTTACTTTTTTTGAAAAAATGAGTAACACTGTTACGCAAGTAAAAACTTTGCCATTCGCTGAACTCGCGCATTTGTATACGAGCCTTTAAAGAAGGGGAGGCTCAAACAGCAGCGAATGGCTTTTAGGGACAATAAATTGGGGTAATCTTTTATCGTAATAAGTTTTTCTTTATTCAGCACCATCTGGAACAAAGACATAACCCACACCCCATACAGTCTGGATATAACGTGCACGCGCTGGGTTTTCTTCCACTAAACGGCGTAAACGTGACACCTGAACATCAATTGAACGTTCCATGGCACCCCATTCACGGCCACGCGCCAGATTCATCAGCTTGTCGCGGGTTAATGGTTCGCGTGGATGTTGAACCAGTGCTTTCAGTACCGCAAACTCACCAGTAGTGAGCGTTACCACTTGGCCTTCACGGGTCAGAGTGCGGGTAGAGAGATCTAGCGACCATGGGCCAAAAGAAACCACTTCCATCTGTTGGCTTGGTGCACCCGGCACTTCACGTACCTGACGGCGCAATACCGCACGAATACGTGCCAGCAGCTCATTCGGGTTAAACGGTTTAGGCAAGTAATCATCGGCACCTGCTTCTAAACCGGCAATACGATCCGAGTCGCTACCACGAGCGGTGAGCATAATGATAGGCGTATCGATATTGGATTGGCGTAAACGACGACAGATACTCAAGCCATCTTCGACCGGAAGCATAAAGTCGAGCACGATCAGAGAAAACAGTTCCCGCTGTAAAAGTCGATCCATCTGCGTGGCATCATGTGCAGTTTTAACCACAAAGCCTTTATCTTCGAGAAAACGCTGTAATAAGGTACGCAGACGAACATCATCATCAACCACCAGGATCCGTTCGACCCGGTCCGTTTCGGTATGTACGGCATCGGCTTTTTCAGCAGGTACAACTAAACTCATGAGATGCTCCTTTATTCTTTATTGTCGTCATAAACAAAAATCAAATAGGCTTTGAGTATACGATTCATTGATATTAATTGACTATGCTCTAAAGCACCAAATATTGCAGTTAAAATCAAGACATAGATACCAAATATATACATCTAAATGAGCAAAAAATACGATTTTAAGCTGGATAAAAAGCAAAGTTCATACAAACTTTATCGGGAAAAGCTGAAAACTGTGGCACTTCATAATATAAAGATGAGGTAAATTAATAAAAACAATGGTGGATTTTATAGACCCGGTCTTTATAATCATGCCATTTAGTACTTATCCTTGTGGGATCAAACACGATGACTGACTTAGTTCAGCAGTTGGCAAAAGAACTTGCCGTACGTCCAAATCAAGTTGAGGCTGCCATCAAGCTTATTGATGAAGGTGCCAGTGTTCCTTTTATTGCACGTTACCGTAAAGAAGTAACGCAAGGCTTAGACGATACGCAACTACGTCAACTCGATACGCGTTTATCATACTTGCGTGATTTGTATGAGCGCCGTGAAAAGGTGATTGAATCACTCAAAGAACAAGATAAATTATCTGATGATTTATTGGCGCGTGTGAATGCCGCTGAAACCAAAAATGCATTAGAAGAAATTTACGCGCCGTACCGTCCAAAACGTACCAGTAAATCATTCAAGGCCAAAGAAGCCGGTCTAGGCCCGATTTCCGAAAAAATCTTTAATGAAGCCGTTGATCCAGCTGAAGCTTTGGTGGGTTTTAGCCATGAAGATTACCCAGATACTGAAAGCCAGCTTGATGCGATCCAGCACATCCTGATTGATGACTGGGCGCAAAATATCGCGCTGACCACTGAACTTAAAGCGACATTTGCAAAAACTGCCGTGCTGAAAAGTTTGGTTGCCAGTGATGAGAAAAAAGAAGTCGGTAAAAAATTCCGTGATTATTTCGATTTCTCTGAAAACTTGAATAAAGTGCCTTCACACCGTTTATTGGCGATGCTGCGTGGCCGTCAAGAAAACGTTTTAGGCCTGAAAGTGGATGGCGAAGATGATGCCCCGTTGGCGCGTATTGAAACTGAATACAATCTTGAAACTGTTCAGCCACAAGCGCGTCAGGATTTCTTGAAGCAAACTGCAAAACTATTTTGGCTCGGTAAAGTTCGTCCAACGATCGAACATTCATTGCTGACTGAAAAACGTCTGGCTGCTGAAACAGAAGCGATGAACGTCTTTGCTGAAAACCTGCGTCATTTACTGCTTTCTGCACCTGCAGGCGCACGTACCACTTTGGGCGTGGACCCGGGTATCCGTACCGGTGTGAAACTGGCGGTAGTGAACGAGTCTGGTGATGTTCTTGCACACAGCACGATTTATCCATTTGCACCAAAAGACGATAAAGAAGGTTCACTGGCCGAGCTGGCGCGTTTATGCCGCGAGTTCAATGTTGACCTGATCGCGATTGGTAATGGTACTGCAAGCCGTGAAACTGAAGCTTTAGTTGCTGAAATGATGGCTGCGAACAGTGATCTGAAAATGACGCGTGTTTCTGTATCTGAAGCAGGTGCATCGGTGTATTCAGCATCTGAACTAGCTTCACAGGAACTGCCTGAACTAGATGTATCTATTCGTGGTGCGGTATCGATTGCACGCCGTTTACAAGATCCACTAGCAGAACTGGTGAAAATCGATCCGAAATCAATCGGTGTAGGCCAGTATCAACATGACGTGAACCAGACCGGTCTGGCGAAAACCCTTGAAGCGGTCGTTGAAGACTGTGTGAACTCAGTGGGTGTGGATGTAAATACTGCATCAGCAGCAATTCTGGGTTATATCGCGGGTCTGAATAAATCGATCGCACAGCAAATTGTGGAATTCCGTAAGGAAAATGGTCGTTTTGACAATCGTCAGTCTTTGAAAAAAGTACCACGTTTAGGCGAGCGTACTTTTGAGCAGGCTGCGGGCTTCTTGCGTATTCAAGATGGTACAGAACCACTGGATGCGTCTGCAGTTCACCCTGAGTCATATGCTTTGGTGAGCAAAATTGTTGAAGCAAAAGCAACGACTGTAAAAGACATCATTGGCAATACTGAAATCATTCGCCAAGTGAATGCAGAAGAATTTGCAGACGAGAAATTTGGTCTGCCGACGATTCAAGACGTATTGGCTGAACTGGAAAAACCGGGCCGTGACCCGCGTCCAGAATTCCGCACTGCTAAATTCCGTGATGACATTACTGAAGTTGCGCAATTGTCTGAAGGCATGCAACTGGAAGGTGTAGTCACTAACGTGACTAACTTCGGTGCATTTGTCGATGTGGGCGTGCATCAAGATGGTTTGGTACATATTTCTGAACTTGCCAATGAATTCGTCGCTGATCCGCATAAAGTGGTGAAACCGGGTCAAATCGTACAAGTCCGTGTTTTGAATGTGGATGCTGAACGTAACCGCGTGAATCTGTCGATGCGTCCTGAAGGTTCTGAAGCGCCGGCGAAAGCACCACGTCAGCCACGTCGCGAGAACAATGAGCCACGTGGTGAACGTAAGCCTCAGGGTAAACGTCCACAGCAAGGACGTCCGCAAGGTGATCGCCCTCAGGGTAAGAAATCTCAAGCGGCTAAACCACAAGAGCAAAAAATTGGTGGTTTGGGTGCATTGCTATTGCAAGCAGGGATTAAAGGTTCTAAATAATTTTTGGATATCTTTAATTTAAAAAAACCTCCCAATCGGGAGGTTTTTTATTGGATTGTTATGAATTGATCATCGGCACAATCCAGCTAGTAATAATCAGCAAAATACCGAGATGCCCCAATTTTCGTGTCACATAGACCAACTTAGACGGTGGCTGTTCCAGTCGTTTTGCATATTCTTCCATGCTAATGCCGGGCTTGCCTTTACTGGTAAATAAAAATACCGCCAGGTCGATACAGATCAGAATCGTACCGATATCAGCGACCAGCTCCATCAGGACAAAATTCTGGCGATACAGCGACATGCTGACGCTATAAATCAGATAAATGGCAAAGGCCAGACACAGGTATTGCAGGACAACTAAAAACTTCTGCATAAATCTCAACAGTTCACAAAATTAAAGCAATTATACAAATAATCGGGCAGCTGCGGCCAATTACAAGGCTTGCATCACCTCAGCAAAATTCTGCTTCTCGACCAGTTCAAGAAATTCATCACCCAGACGCTGACTTTCCGCAATACATTGCTTCCACAGCTGGATCCGTTGGGTTTGATCCAAACCTTTTAAGTTAAAGTCTTTACGATCAGGCAAACGACCCAAAGGCAAACTTTGCAGATATTGCTGCGATGGAGAAAGCAGCAAAGTTCGTGCCTGATTTTCTGGATTTGAGGTACGTTTAAATAACTTGTCGAACCAGCCGGGGGTAATGCTATCGGTAAAATGTGGATACAGCACAATGCCTTTGCTCTGAAAGGGCAGGTCAATGTGATAATCAATCAGGCCACCATCGCGATAATAACCCTGCGGCGCATCCGGAATATTGTTCACCGCTGCCATCACCCCGGGAATAGACGCTGAAGCCATCAACCAGGACAACACACTCTGTTCGGTTAGTGCATGATAATGCGTGGTAAATCCATCTTCAGCGATTTTAAACTGCTCACCCGTATTCGGCTGGCTGATTACACGTTGCATGAAATGACGGCTGTGCCGGCGCGCGACTGCGGTCGTTCCAAGAATTCCAGCCACAGAAGCCAACAACGGCAATGCCTTGTCACTCTGGAAAATGTGTTGGGCTTTAATTGAAATGACTGCGAGATGATAATCTGGATGATTGACCAGATCGTTTTCTTTGCCTTGTACCAGATCCAGCAGCATGCCACGGCAAACTTCGCTGACATCCTGACGGGTCATTTTTTTATGAAAATAGAGGTTGGTATACAGCTCACCCAAACGTTCGGTTCCCTGTTGAACTCCATGTGCAGCCATACTGGCAAAACGCCAGCTGCCAATCGAAGAACCCACCAAAGTTCTACGCTGAGGTGCACGTGGAAAAAACTCACCAAAAATCGCCTGATCCAGTCCTTGGATCCCGATGCCTTTGGGGCCGCCTGCCGCACCGGGCACGATATCGACCTGTTCGGGTTGCAAACCTTGTTCCAGAATCAGCTCACGTGCCAGATGGCCAGCACGAATCGTGAGCGCAGGCGCACGTTTTTGTAAAATCTGTACCATGGTTGAACCTATACCAGTCAAATGTGTGCTTATTTTAAGCGATAGGTTTAAAGACCCAATGGCAAGATATGTCCTAAGGTGACTTGAGAGTCATGGCATCGGGTTGATGTAAGTGTGCATGAGTTCTTTATTGCGTAAATTTAAAAAAGGTAGATTAAATGAAATAATCAAAAGCGTGGTTATAGGATAGCTTGGCCAGTAAAAAGCATGAATTAGAAAGAAACTACCTGCAAGACCTATCCATATTTTTAAAGCTAGTATTAGCTGTGTTTGTCGTAGACAGAATAGAAATAACAACGGAAGCAGGTTAAAGCTGACAATGAGCCAGAAATAGTCACTATGAATCAGGCGGTAGAATGTGGTATTGGCAGCAGGGGACCATGCAAGCCAATGGGCTGTTTGGTTGATATAGAAAAAAATATCTATCCATGTTGGGAAGCTGTAAAGTAGTGCAGTGAGAAAGGTTTTTTGTCTATTCTGGCGATACAGTGCCCATAAAAAACTATATTTCATTTGGATATTCTTGCTTTATTTTTTCAATAATTTAAGCATAAAAAAGCCTGACGAATCAGGCTATTTAAAAAATTATTTCGCAATTCGCCAGACGGCAAGCACACTTGCCAACACAATCAGAATCACCGACACAAACCACGGTGAAATAATGGCAATCGCCAGCAGAATCGCCATGATACTGCCAAACATCCAGCTACGTTTTTGCTGATGTTCCATTTGCAGGCGCATACTTTGTAATTCATTGAGCTGTTTGGCATGCCAGGCCGACTGGTTTTTTAAACCGTTTAAGCTGTCGATCATCAGGGTCGGTAAATCCTGCGCCCCTAACAGCAGATCCGGGATTTTCTGTCCCAGTTCTTTAAGGTTCTTTTGCGGATTCATCTGGGCCTTGATCCAGTCCGTCAGGATCGGTTTGGCCAGACTCCAGATATCCAGTTCAGGATACAGGTCGGTTCCTAAACCCTCGACATGCACCAAAGTTTTTAGTAGCAACATCAATTGAGGTGGAATTTCCAGATGGAAACGACGCGCGATGTCCATGACTTCAATCAGAATGCCGGCAAAGTCCAGTTCATGCATCGGTTTAGAGACCATCGGCCCCACACTGCGGCGCATTTCACGGGCCAATGCATCCTGATCAGTCCCCGGTGGAATCCAGCCAGCCTGATGCACCACCTGAATCAGCTGCATAAAGTCACTGTTCATGACCGCCAGTAGCATGCGTGCTACGGTCATCTGGTCGTGTTTGGACAGTTCGCCCATAATCGCGCAGTCCAGCGCAATAAAACGCGGATTGGCTGGATTGATGGTTTCTACAAAGACATTTCCCGGATGCATGTCAGCATGGAAGAAGTTATCGCGGAAGACCTGAGTAAAGAAGATGGTTAGGCCTTTACGCGCCAGATCGGCACGATCCATGCCCAACCGGTCAAAGGTCGCGATATCTGAAATCGGCACCCCGGTAATGCGCTCGGCTACCAGCACGTCTTTGCTGTCCATGTAAATTTCCGGCACATACATCATGCTCGAGCCGGTAAAATGATGGCGCATACGGCGGGTATTGTCCGCTTCCAGCGTCAGGTCTAGTTCATTCAGAATGATCTGTCGATAATCCTGAATGATTTCCGACAGGTGCAATGCGCGGGCAGCTTCCAGACGTTTTTCCAGAAATTGACCGAGCCATTCCAGAATTTCAAAATCCTGCAAAATCTGCTGGCGAATATTCGGGCGGGTGACTTTAACCACCACTTCACGGCCATCATGCAGGGCAGCCGTATGCACCTGAGCAATCGAAGCTGCAGCCAGTGGCTGGGTATCGAAACGCGCGAATAGGGTATTTACATCAGCTTTCAGGGATTCCTGAATGCGCATCTTGGCCACGTCATTATCAAACGGCTTGACCCGGTCTTGTAGCAAGACCAGTTGCTGTAAAACTTCAGGTGGAATCAGGTCACGGCGGGTCGAGAGCAGTTGACCGAGCTTGATCGCCAACGGCCCCATTTCTTCTAAAGCCAGTTTCAGCTTGAGCGGATTTTTACGTTCACGACTGGACCAGGCAGCCGGATGCATCCGGATGAGGGACAGCACATGCCGGGATTTTTCTGGTAATTCTTCCGCAGGAAACAACGTGTCGAGTCGATAGTGCGCGGCGATGCGCCAAAGTTCGAGTAAACGTGAAACATGCGGAATCATAAAGCTGTGTACCTAGTCTTGAGTAGAATTGTTTGAGGCATCAATTTGAGCCTGAAGCTGATGGATTTTTGCTTCAACCCGATCTAAATTTTGATTCAGGATACGGGTGTCCTGATTCAGGTCATCCATTTGCCAGCGTGGGGCAAACAGACCACTGTCTTCTTTTAAGGCATCTTCAGCAAAGAATAATTGACTTTGCAGGGTGCGTTTTAGCTGCTTGGGCAGCAGTTGCAATTTGCCAATTTCATGCGCCAGCGTCGGGCCAATCCAGGGACTTAAGTGCGCTGCCAGATCCAGTTCCGCCTGTTGCATGATGCGCTGGATTTCCTGCAATAACTTGTAGTCGCCTTGCAATGGAATATTGCCGACTTCATCGGAAAGCAGCAGCTTGAGTAATTCCACCACATTGCTGACCTGCAAGGTTGCGGTCGCTTCAAGGACTGTCGCGGAACTTGCGTCAAATGGACGTTGTTCAAAGACCGAAGGTGTTTCGGTATGACCGGTTGCCGTTGGTTCCAGACGAACTTTGCCTTCATCAAAAAACACATCAACCGAAAGCTGCGGCGAGGCGATCACCACCCGCAGCATTTTGCCGGACAGGGCATTCAGCTGGATGCGGGTAATGGCATCCAGATCAATCACATGATGAATCACGCGTTCAACAGCACCGAGTGCCAGAATTGACCACATAGGCAAGGAACCTTAAAGTTTGAAACCGCGGTGAACCGCAACAATCCCACCAGTCAGGTTGTGATAGTCACAATTCTGGAAGCCGGCATTTTCCATCATACCTTTCAGGGTGCGCTGGTCCGGATGCATACGGATCGATTCAGCCAGGTATTTATAGCTTTCTGCATCATTGGCAATGATTTTACCCATGATTGGCAATGCCGTGAACGAATAAAGGTCATACAGCTTAGAGAATGGCTCAAACACTGGTTTAGAAAATTCTAGCACCAGTAAACGGCCACCTGGCTTAAGGACGCGGTACATCGCAGCCAGTGCCGCATCTTTATCGGTCACGTTACGTAGACCGAAAGAAATGGTCAAAAGATCAAAGCTGTTGTCTGCAAATGGTTCTAAGGTTTCGGCATTGGCCAAAACGAAATCGACATTGGTACAGCCCGCATCAATCAGACGGTCACGACCGACATTCAGCATGGATTCGTTAATATCAGACAGTACCACATGACCTGTCGGACCAACTTCACGGCTAAAGACTTTAGCCAAGTCGCCAGTACCACCCGCGATATCCAGCACATGCTGGCCACGGCGTACACCTGACATATTGATTGCAAAACGCTTCCACAGGCGATGAATACCAAAAGACATCAGGTCATTCATAATGTCGTATTTGCTCGCCACCGAGTGGAACACTTCTGCGACTTTCTGGGCTTTTTCTTCGCTGTTAACAGTTTGATAGCCGAAGTGTGTGGTTGAGCCGACGTTACCGGTATTGGCACCACGCGGCAGATTATATTTAGGCACAGTACCCGTCACAGGCGTGTCAGTCAGACGTTGTTCTAAGGATTGTTGCTGACCTTGCGGGGTGCCTTGTGGAAGGGGTTCAGTTAAGAATGGGCTCACTTTGTCTGTCTGTTGTGCCGACTCGGGGGTAGGGGTAGGCGTTGTATTTTCATTCGACATTGGAGTCACTCCTAACATATCAATCGGGTTAATCTTGCATTGTCTGCATCATGACAGATTCTAAAGGCTTATTCAGCAATCATGATGCAATTGTTATGAATAATATACAGAAAAATTCACGCTTGGCAGAAATACTCATCGGGTATTTACTGAAACGGTAGCGGATCGCCAGAATGTACTTTATCGATAATCTGGCGTTCGGTTGCCGTGAACGTGCGTACAAATTTTTCTGCCGATTTGAGTGGCTTCATGGCCAGAAAACCATCCTGCATAAATTCATACATCACCTGAAAGTTATATTTATTCGCCGCGCCTTTACACATTTTAAAGGCCGTATAGACCACAAATGAACGCATGTATTTATCCAGACTCATGCCGAGCTGATCCAGCAGAGCCAACTGTTTCAAGCGTGCTTCACCCTGATCCAGCTTCAAATAGGTCAGGCGCATCATCTCGTCAGTCAGCGGTTCATGCGGATGATAATCCTGTAATAACTGAATCGCGACCTGTTCATCCAGCTGTACCGCCAGAATAGCCAGCTCTACACCTGAGGTGCCGGTTTTAATGGCATTTTCCGGAATAACTTTTTCTGCTTTATGCGCATATTTCATCAGCCGGGCAATCTGTTCTGCCAGCGCATCAAATTCAGCACCGCCGTAGAGACGGTTCAGGAAATATTCGGACATCAACAGGTTTTGTTTTTCAGCAAAATGGGCGCGATGAGTGCGCTGCATGCGGACTTTCTGCCAGGCCTGCACATCCTGTAAACGGCTTAAAATGTCAGGCCGGGTGTGATAAGCCAGTTGATAATAATGCGCTAACAGATCATCGAGTACGGCAAGTTTGGACATGAGGCTTCAATTATGATTGGAGGATGCAAGAATCTTAGAGGCTGCCGGACAATCCTGCTATGACAAATTGAACAGAGATCGGGCATTTGTATGTCAATCTGTTGTTTAAATAGCCAATTTAATCGTGTGAAAAACGTTGCCAGAGCTATTTTTTCGCTGAAACTCCTCGCTATACTGCAAATAGAATAAAAGATCAGGGTTGAAGATACGTATGGAACAACCACAATTTCAGTTAATGGATGAAGATCAGCTGTCTGTCGAGCTGATTGATGCCCAATATAATTTAAAAAAGACCCGGGGCCAGAAAAATGCCAAAAGTCTGGTGATTCTGGTGAATGGCATTGAGCTAGCCGGCAAAGGTGAAGCGGTTAAACAGCTACGTGAATGGGTCGATCCGCGCTATTTGCGCGTGAAAGCCGATAAGTCTCAGCTAGCCGGCCCAAAGCAAACCTTGTGGCAACCTTATGCGCGTTTTATTCCAGCTGAGGGCCAGATCATGGTGCTGTTTGGTAACTGGTATAGCGATCTGCTCGGCAGTGCCATGCAAGCTGAAAGCCCGCTGAGTGATGCACAGTTTGATGAATATCTGCAAGAGATGCAGGCCTTTGAACAGGACCTGAAAAATAACCATGTGGATGTGATCAAGGTCTGGTTTGACCTGTCCTGGAAAGTCTTGCAAAAACGCCTGGATGCCATGGATCCGAGTGAAACTCACTGGCATCAACTGCATGGTCTGGACTGGCGCAATCGCAAAGAATATGACACCTTGCAGCGCCTGCGTCAGCGCTTTACCGAGGACTGGTTCATTATTGATGGCGAAGATGAGCAGCAGCGCGACCAGCAATTTGCCCAGTATATCCTGAGTGCCTTGAAACATTGTCCGGATCATCCTGCCAGAGCCAAGGGAAGATGGAAACAGGCCAAGATTCCCGAGCAGTTAAAACATCCTTCCAAGACTCAAGCCCAGCCAGAAGATTACAAACCGGAACTAAAAAAATTAACCGCGAAGGTCGCCAAAGCCATGCGTTCCGATTCGCGTAATGTGGTGATTCTGTTTGAAGGTATGGATGCTGCCGGCAAGGGCGGCGCAATCAAGCGAATTGTCAAAAAACTCGATCCACGTGAATATGAAATTCATACCATTGCTGCACCAGAAAGATTTGAGCTGAGCCGTCCCTATTTATGGCGCTTCTGGACCAAGCTGCAAACTGATGATGATATCTGTATTTTTGACCGTTCCTGGTATGGGCGGGTATTGGTAGAACGGGTAGAAGGATTGGTCAGTGCGGTGGAATGGCAGCGTGCTTATGATGAAATTAACCGTTTTGAACAGAGTCTGGTCAAGCATCAAACAGTGATTGTGAAAATCTGGCTGGCAATCTCCAAGGACGAACAGGCAGCACGTTTCAAGGCGCGTGAAGATACACCGCATAAGCGTTTTAAAATTACCGAAGAAGACTGGCGTAACCGGGAGCGCTGGGACGACTATCTGAAAGCGGCAGCCGATATGTTTGAACATACTTCGACCGAGGAAGCGCCCTGGCATATTATTGCGACCGATGATAAGAATACCGCGCGGGTCGAGGTGTTAAAGGCTATTTTAAAACAGCTTCAGGCAGAATAATCTGCCTGAAGTAAGAGTGTCTAGAGGGCTGCAAAAATTCAGCTCACCCGGATTTTAACCTTGCGCCACCTGTTTTTGCTGGATATTTTTAGCTGCACGGTAGCATTCCTCTACATGTGCTTCAGCAATCTTTTTCATGACAAAATAGCCCAGACTTGCCGCCACCAGTTGGCCGCCCAGCGGAATGAATTTTGTGACTTGCTTTGTGATCACTTTCGCTGCAACATTGTTCAAAGATTTTTTAACTGCCGTACGTGCGACCACCAGACCAGAAAATTCTACGCCGCGTTTACGCAACTCATTCCAGTGCACCTGACGGGTTTTTGGATCATAGACACTGATCTGGTCAGGCGCCAGGCCGAAGCGGGCATTGATCTCGGGAATCAATTGCGACAAGATACCGATATCAATGACCACGTCCATAAACGGCACTGGAATAACCGCAGCACCGGCAGAATAATAGGCGCGTTTTTTGGTGAGTTCCAGGCACTCGGCGCGGATTTGTTCTAAATCTAGGCTCGGATCGAGACGTTCAGGAATTTTATCTAATTTCATGGGCACTACCTAAGCTCTATGTTGTTTTTTTCTATTCAAGCATCTTTAAGATGCTTTTTTCAAAGAAATTTTTCGACTGAAGTGTGGTTTTAAAGTGTCATAGAGCGCTCGGGATGTATAGTAAATAATCTTTATCGTTTTGTAGTAAAAACCACATTCAGCAGTTCAGGGGAACCAATGGCCATTCATGTTATTCAGAGTCAACGTATTGATGTGCTTTTGGATAGTATGCTGCGTATTGTCAACCAGACTGCCCGGAATCCATTTGAGGTGTTACAAACCCGGCACTTTATTGTGCCATCTCCGGCAGTAGAAACTTGGCTGACCCAGAAAATTGCCGAGAAAAAAGGCATTAGCGCCAATACCCAGTTTCATCACCGGATTCGCGCCTTTCAATGGACTTCCTATCAGTGGGTATTGAATGCGCCTAAAGAAGTGGAGCAGGTCCGTGAAGCCAATATTCCGCGCATTATCATCAAATGGCGCGTGTTTCAGGCGCTACGAAAATGCATTCTGCCTGAACAGATTCCTTTAGACGTCGATCATCCGCTGTATTCTATTGTGAAGCGGATTTATGACAGTGCTGACCGGCTGGAGCAGGGTACAGAGAAGCAGCTGAAAAAACAGAGCATGCTGTACTGGGTAGCCGAGCAGGTGTCGCGTTTGTTTAGCCATTATATGGATTATCGCGGTTATTGCGCGCGTAACTGTCCTCCAAACAACTGTGGTTGTCCGAGTAACTGGTTAGAGTCCTGGGGGCAGGATATTGCGCTCGATATCGAGCAAATGATCTATAGCCCCAAAGATGAAAATGGTCATGAGATGCAGGTGGCGGATTTTGTCAAGATTCAGGCGCGTGAACTGGAAGCTTGGCAACGCTGGTTGTGGCAGCATGTATTTCAGGATGATTATGCCAAAATCCTGGAGATTGAACGCCTGTATTGGGAGCGGCTGGAGAATGCAGAAACCCGCGCCCAGGCTCTAAAACGACTACCGGCCCAGATTGTGGTATTTAGCCTGCTGGAACTGCCACCCAGCCAGCTGGATTTTTTACGCCGTTTGGGGCAATACATTGATATCTATATTTTTCACTTCAACCCCTCGCAGGAATACTGGGCCGACAGTGTCGATCCGGACTGGAAAGCCAGGTTTGATTTGCAGCGGGAAGAGCGCTTTATTCAGCGTTTTGAAAAGACCCGTCAACGTAAACCGAATGATGCGGAAATAAAAGACTTCAGGATCAAGCAGCTGAACTTTAATGCCGAAGACCGGGAATCGCGGCATCCGCTCCTGACCCGATTCGGCAAGCAGGCACGGGATCATTTTTCTCTACTCTCTAAACTGTCTTCGGGGGAAGAGGGTCTCTGGGCCGATGTCTTTGTCGATGAATATCAGGACAGGCTGCTGGCCAAAATCCAGTCGGATATCCTGTATTTATTGGAACCTGAACAGCATCAATATGCTTTAAGCCCTGATGATGATTCGGTACAGATTCATGTCTGTCATTCTTCATTACGTCAGCTGGAAGTCCTCAAAGAACAGCTGATTCACTGGCTGGCTCAAGATACGAATGACGTGCCGCGTCAGCCGAGTGATATTCTGGTGTTGACGCCAAGTTTGAAAGAACTCGAACCGGCAATTCGTAGTGTCTTTGCGCCACCACCGCGTGAGCGCGAAACCGGCAGCAAACGCCTGCAGAAAGATAACCTGTATTTACCGATCCAGATTGCCGGGGTGTCGCGTCTGGATGTCAGTAATGCCTGGCGCGCGGTACTGGGCCGGATTCAGTGGGTACGGCGCCGTTTCAGTATTGAGGACTTCGCCGACTGGCTCAGCCTGAATGCCACCCAGCAGTATTATGGTCTGGACTATAGTCAGGTAGAACGGATGTTGCAGTTGCTGACAGATGCTGGCTTCAAGCGTGGACTGGACCAGCAGCATTTACAGCAAAGCCTGAGCGCAGGCGATGAGGATTACCGGTTTAGCTTTAAATTCGCGCTGGACCGTCTGGCGTTGGGTCTGGCGATTCCTGAACATACCCTGTTTCAGGACACCTTGAGTTATGCCAAGGTTCTGACCAGTGATTTTCCGCTGATATCCACCCTGATCCGAATTTATCAGGATCTGGTGCAGCGCCGTGACTGGCTGACTTTGCATGAAACTGGACAACGCACGCCGGTAAAAACCTGGCTGGAATATCTGCGTGCTGATCTGAATGAATTTCGTGATGCCGGGGTAGAATCACTCAAAACTGTTGCCGAGATTATCGACAAGCAAATGCGGATGCTGACCTTGGCCGATTATCATGATCAGGATGATCCACATGCCAGTCAGGAGCTGGTGGCACTCAGTCTGCCTCTGCCTTATGTGCTGGAAGAAATTCAGAATACCCTGGAGATGCAGCTGGATCAGGCCGAACCGACTGGACAGATTACTTTTAGCCAGATTGGGCAGATCCGGCCATTGCCTTATAAACTGGTGGTGATGCTGAATCTGGATAGCGGTAAATTTCCGAGCCGCAATCAACAGGTTCCGTTTGACCTGATGCGCAGCCTGAAGCCGCAACTTGGTGACCGTTCCCGTCTGGATGACGAGCAGGGCGCTTTTCTGGATGCCTTGCTGCTGGCACAGGAAAATCTATGGCTGTTCTATAATGGCTTTGATCTGGAGGATGGTGAGGCTCGCGATCCATCCACTGCCTTGCAGGAACTGGTTCAGCATATCGCGCTGATCTGCCAGTCTGAACAGCCGGATGCCGAAATCGATCCGATGGTGGATATTCATGGTCTGTCAGTCGCTCAACATATTCGGCAGCTTTATCATGTGCATCCCTTGCAGCCTTTTGATCCGGCCGGATTTGCAGATATGCAGACACCACGGTTTCAGGATCAGTGGTTTGCGGTAGCAGAGTATATCCGCAGTGCCGAAGGCAAACGCAGCAGCTGGATCAATGCACATTATCCGGCACTAGAACAAAAAGAAATCCGGGTACTCAAAGGCGATGAATGGATCCGCGATATGATTTTCCCGGCACGTCTATTCCTGAAAAGTGTCGGGGTTTCCACGATTCGCTATGCCGATTTGCCGAGTTCCCGGGAACCCCTATTACTGAACAAGCTGGAACAGTATCAGGTACGGGATTTCCTGTTGCAACAAGAGCAGGAGATTGAGCCGAACCTGATGCTGGACCTTTTGCCGGTGGGCAAAACCCAGCAAGCCACTTGGCTGGGCAGCCAGCAGGAACAGCAGCTGTTACAAGAGCGTTTGGTGCAGTTGGGTAAAGAACTGACGCCAGTTACCCAGCAATCCTTGCAGTTCAGTCCTGAACTGATCATTCATATTAACGTGCCTCAGGTTCCACACAGCAGCTACTGGCTGAGTATGCAATCCTCTTCAGCCTCGGAAAAACGCCGCGCCCAGATCTGGCTGGAGTATCTGCTGTGGCTGGCTTACTTGAATGACGATGCACGCTCACCAGAACTGGAGCGCATTGTCATTTTCAGTAATAAAACCCTGAAGTTTTCCGGATTAAGTTCGAGCAAGGCACATGAGTATTTGCAGCTCTGGTTAAAGGCCTGGGAAATTGGTCAACAGCAGCCGCTGGTCTTGCCGGCAGAATTACTGATGAAAAAAGAATGGCAGTGGGCCGAGAATGAACAGGGTAAAATGACCATTGTGGAAATGCCGGAATTGCTAAAGGCCTGGAACAACAGCTATGAGAGTGCCAAACCTTTGGCTTCGGATGAATCCAGTCTGCTGCATCAAGACTGGCAATTTATTTTGCAGGATCAGGATCCGGATCTGGCCTTGCAAAATTGCTGCCATGATTTTGCTCATGGCCTGTATGCGCCGATTCATCAACATCTGGAGTGGGTGAAATAGCCGTATGACTTTATTAAAGCAGCAGATGCAAACAGCCATTTCCACCAATCCGATTCAAGACATGAAATTCCGTGGCCTGCACTGGATTGAAGCCTCGGCAGGAACCGGCAAGACCTATACACTCTCCAGCCTGATGGTGCGGATTTTTCTGGACCAGTATTATCCGCATCAGGTGATTGCGACGACATTTACCCGTAAAGCCACGGCTGAACTGAAAAACCGGGTACGGCTTCGCGTCGAGGAAACGCTGGCTTATATCCAGCGTCATCAGCAGCTCAATTCAGTTGAAATCACAGCAAAAATCCAGAATGAAACCGATCCTTTATTTCAGCAGGTGCTGAAAGATTATGGTTCACGGCTGGATTATGCCCGTCGCCGTTTACGTCTGGTGCTGAACCAGCTGGATGAACTGTTTGTCGGCACCCTGGACAGCTTTAGCCAGAAACTGTTACGTGAATTTGCCTTTGAAAGTGGCAAGATTGAACGTGCAGAAATGACCGAAGATCAGGATCTGTATATTCAGCAGCTGATTCATGATGTGCTGCGTGACTGGATTCAGCAGCAGCCGCAATATATGGTCAATCATCTGTATGTTCAAAATCTGCTGAAACCGGTGGAGCATTATACCGGGCTGGTGCGTGATGCCCTGAATTTCAGCAAGCAGCATTTCCGCAAGATCGAACTGGCTGAATGTGACCTGAACAAATTGGAAGCCTGCATCAGTCAATTAGTGAGTATTCAGGAGCATGATCTTGCCGTCATGCGGCGTTATTGTCAGGAAAGTCCGAAGTATTTTCACAAGAGTTTTTTGACCAAGTTAACCGAAATTTGTGAAAACTTTATGACCTGGAGCGCAGCCCTGAAAAATCAGGGTGGCATGAGTTTCTTTGATGCTGAATTGCAGCCGATTTTACTGAATCTGTGCCATTTGCGCCGCAAGAAAACCGATTTCCAGCCGACCACTCAGGTCTTTAACAAAAGCTGTCCGGATGCAGAGCAGCAGCTGATTTTGCAACATAGTCTGATCGTGGCAATTGATGCGCTGTGTGAGGTCAAACAGTATCTGGATGAGCAGCTGCAACAGCTTACGACCTATCTGGAATTTCATATTATTCAAAGTGTGCAGACCCGTTTGCCACAAACCTTGCAGCAGCAGGGTGAAACCACTTTTTCCCAGCAAATTCGTACATTGGCGGAAGCATTGCAAGGCCAGCAGGGACAGCGTTTTGCCCAGTTTGTACAGGCACGTTATCCGCTGATTCTGGTCGATGAATTTCAGGACACCAATCAGGATCAGGATGATTTGCTGGCCAAGATCTGGCGTGATGCCAACCGGGTGCAGTCCGGCTGCATGATTATGGTCGGTGATCCGAAACAGGCAATTTACGGTTTCCGTGGCGGCGATATGCTCACCTATAACAAGGCACATGCCGATGTGTTGCATAAACAGGGCCGCGAATATACCCTGATGCAGAACCATCGGTCAGTCAAACCACTCGTAGAAGTGGTTGATGCGCTGTTCCAGCGGCAAATGGATTTTGGCGAACAGGTGCAGTACACCTTGATTCAGGCCGGTAGTCGCCCGCATCCAGATCTGGTCGATATGGGCAGGATCAACCCGCAGCCTTTACGATGGATTCAGCTAGGTGAATCGGACCTGGAGGCAGACCAGGTGGCCTGGAAAATCCGTGCATTGCTGAATCAGTCTGCCCAGCAGCAACTGTACTTTCAGCAGCAAGAGCATCAGCAAAGCCTGAGCGCAGATGATATTGCCGTGTTGGGATTTGGGCATTTTGCTCTGGAACAGGTGAAGCAGCGTCTGCAGCGTATGGGCATTCCCTCCTATAAAGAATCCAAACAGAGCGTGTTTGCCAGTACCATCGCTCAGGATGTCGCGGCCGTATTGACGGCGATTATGGATCCTTTCAATGAGGCCAAGGTCAAGCGGGCTTTACTAACCCGTCTGCTGGGCTTCAATCTGAAAAAACTGATTGATTTGCAAAGCCAGAGTGAAGGCCTCAGTCGCTATATTGCGGATCTGGATATAATTCGGGAAATGTGGTTTGAGAAAGGCTTTTTGACCGCCTGGAATTATGCACTGAACCTGTTTCAGGTCTGGACCAATCTGGTGGCCAGTCAAAGTCTGGACAATGAGCGGGTGGTGGTCAATCTGCGCCATCTGACCGAGATGCTGAGCCAGCAGAGTGAATATTATCAGGGGGCGCAAAAACTCTATCACTGGTATTTGCGCCAGCTTCAGTCACCTTCAGGCAAGGACAGCGAAAAAGAACGCAAGCTGTCTGGGGATCATGGGGTGCAGCTGATGACCATTCATGCCTCCAAAGGGCTGGAATTTAAAGTGGTGTTTTTATTGGGAGCAGATGCTGCTTTTGATGTGAATAAAGGCAATCTGAATTTTTCCCTGTCTGCGCCTGAACAGGACAACATCCTGGAACAATCCCGGGTGATTGCAGTGAATCACAAGAATTTACATGAGCAGGCGATTCTGCAGAATGCAGCGCGTAATGCTGCCGAAAACCACCGACTCTGGTATGTGGCGCTGACCCGTGCCAGTCACCGGGTATATGCCATGCTGCAGGACCAGAACGCACAGTCTGATTCCGGGCTGGCCTTCTGGCGTGGTCAGGGAGATCAACTGTTTCAACATGCTTTAAGTCTGGTCGAGCCGCCTCTGTCTCAGGAGCCACCGCGCCTGGTCGAGCAGTCGAACCATCATCAGGTCGACATGCGGGCGCAACCTTTGCCAGAGCGGCAGTTTTATCCGCGAACCAAAACCAGTTTTACGGCTTTGTCACAGCATCAGCTACATGGACATATCTTGCAGGACGATCTGGTCACGGCTTATGAACAGCCCGACAGTGCTGCCGATGAAATTCATTTTACCGGTCTGGAAGAACAGCCAGCAGCTGTGCCTTTAGACTGGATTAGGCTGAATTTTCCTAAAGGCACCGTAGCCGGAACATTCTTGCACAGCATTTTTGAACATATTGATTTTCAGGACAGCAGTTACTGGAATCTGGAAATCCGGCGCCGTTTTAAAAATACCGCACCGCAAATCTGGCAGGAAATGAAAGAAAAATTTGAACAGGCTTTTCATATACGTAGTGTACTGGAACAGGCTTTTTCCCTGCATTATCAGGCCGCTGTGGTGAATCTGCGAACCTTGTTTCAGGCCACAGCTCAGGCAGATTTCAAAGCCGAGGAATTGCGTCATAGTATGCAGCGCGTATTGTCCAGCCTGAACTATAAGTTATTGACCGGAATTCGCCTGCATGACCAAAGTGAAGTTTATCGCCAGCAATGGCAGCAGCTGTTTCACTCGGCACAACAGCTCGAGCGTTCAGCTCTGCTGGAATTTTTAGGTCAGTTTCGAGTGTATTTCGATGGGCTGGAGGATGACTCCTTTATCCAGTTTTTTGAACAGGAAGTGGCTCAGCTCACACGCCCTGCAAGTACTGAATCACTGAATGTGGACAATATTTTCCAGACTGCATTTGATGGCTTGCTGGACGAGATCACAGAAGATATTTTGCTGAACCTGATGCATGACTGGGTACATGACATTCTGGCCACTCCGATTCAGGCAGATTTTGCCTTGGCACAGCTGGAGGCTAAACAGTATCTTTCAGAATTCCCTTTTTATCTGTCCTTGACCGATGCCCCTTTGCAGATTCGGCAAATCCATCAGCTTTTTCTCGAACATGACATGATCATGAGCGATTTTAATGAGGCCAAGTCGGCACGTTATCTGACCGGTTCCATCGATCTGGTGTATTTCGATGGCCAGCGCTACCATATTGCCGATTATAAAAGTAACTTCCTCGGACCTGATCAGCAGCACTATAGTGCTGAAGCCATTCAGCAGAATATGAGCCAGTCCAGTTACTGGTTGCAGGCCGCTTTGTATCTGGTGGCGCTGCATCGGTACCTGAGTGCCAATATGCAGACTTATTCGATTCAGCAGCACTTGGGCGGCGCGACCTATCTGTATTTACGTGGGATGAAGGGACAGGTCCAGCAAGGAGCCTATCATTGGCAACCGGACTCCGAATTTATAGAAAAACTGGATCAAATACTGGGCTATTTTGAGCAGAAAAAATCAGCATGATTTTGCGATTTTATAAGATATATAGAGATTAAACATGAAATTATCCTGTGGATAACTTTGAGGATAACTGTGTGGAAAATGAGCAGAATCACGTGTCGCAGCAAGACTCCAATTTAATGGCCTGGATTGACTATTTGTGTCAGCTGCCGTTTAGTACGGCTACATTTGATCCGGCAGCAAAATTCTTGATTCAGCAACTGCTTGAGGCGATACAGGCAGGGGATAGCTGTATCGAAGTTGATCCTCAGCAGGTTGCCTTATTGCATAATCTGGTTCTAGACCGCCGTCAGCAGCGTGCAGGAATTGCACCATTTATTTTTGTAGATCAGCATTTATATCTGTACCGCTATTGGCAACTGGAACAGGCAGTAGCCTCACATATTGCTCGGATTAAAGCCCAACCGGTTGCCGCTATTGATTTATCCGAACGTGATCGCAATTTATTGTCAGATCCACAGCAAAAATTGGCACTGGAAATGGTTGCGCGGCAGGCGCTGAATATTATTAGCGGCGGTCCGGGTACCGGTAAAACCTATACCTTGGCGCATATGATTGCGGTCCTGCATGAAGCCTTGCCAAATATCCGGATTGCCATGGCAGCACCTACCGGAAAGGCCGCACAGCGCATGAAAGAAGCACTGCAAAAAGCCTTGCACAGTGAAGCGTTACAACAGTTTGAGCTAGAACAATTAAAACAGTTACAACCGGTCACCCTGCATCGCTTATTGGGTCTGGGCACTCGCGGACAGCCACGCTTTCATGCCAAGCAGCCTCTGCCTTATGATGTGATCGTGGTCGACGAAGCCTCGATGCTGGATTTAAACCTGTCACAGATGTTACTGGCCTCCGTACCGTCTCATGCACGGCTGATTTTACTCGGTGATGCAGATCAGCTGGCCTCTGTGGATGTGGGAACGGTATTGGCAGATTTACAGCAAGTAGCGACTCTGGAAGATAACCGGGTCAATTTAATCACCACGCGGCGTTTTGCGCCTGGAGCCAGGATTGGCGCAATGGCGGAGTTTATCCAGCAGAATCATCAGCCTTCTCACGTCTTGCAGAAATTTGAGCAGCAGATTGTGGCAGCCAGTGAGTTACAGGCGATCGATTTGGATCAGGTGAGGATCGACCAGTTGCAGTTACAATACCTGCTCGCTGGTGCCGAACAGACCGCGCATAATTTGAATCAGTATTATGACCAGCTGATGTATGGTTATCAGGCTTATGTACAGGCCATAAAAACAGAACGAAACTCAGCTGATTTTGAACACTATGTGCAACAGGTGGTCAAAACTTTTGATGATTACCGTATTTTAACGGCAATCCGTTCTGGTGATCTGGGGCTGCTCAAGATCAATCTACAGATTGAGCAACGTTTTCTAGCAGCCCAAGGTCAGTTGAAACAGGGCGACTGGTATGTCGGACGACCCGTCATGATGAGCTATAACGACTATCAGTTGGGCCTGGCCAATGGTGATATTGGTATCTGTTTTTTACGTGAGCAGTCTGGTCAACGTCAGTTTGAAGTGTATTTCCCGAGTCTGGAAAAATGGGTATTAGCCACCCGTTTACCTAAAAGTATTGAAACCGCTTTTGCGCTGACCATTCACAAATCTCAAGGTTCAGAATTTTCCCATACGGCCGTGGTGCTGGATCAATATGCAAAAAATTTATTGAGCAAAGAGTTGATTTATACTGCAATTACTCGAGCCAAAAAAGTGGTCAGTTTACTGGTGGATTGTGATGCTTTTACACAGGCACTTTGTGTCAGAACTACCCGGAAAAGTGGTTTGGGCCAAAAAATCATTGAACAATCTAGTAATTTAATTGGCAAAAATAATCAAATCTTGTAGGTAAAAGCTTACAAGGATTCAGGAAATTGACGCATAGAGCTTTTGCTCAGTTTTTGAGAAGATTGGTTCTACAAAATAACTCAACACGGAAAGTTGAGCATAATCGCATAATGATAATAATAATGTCGGTAGACAGCGAACTTACAGTGAAGTAAGTGAAAGAGGAAACTTACAGCCGCTAAGCCTTGTAGTTTTGGGAGAGACTACAAGGCTTTTTTATATCCTGGTTTTTTTATAGGAAGCTTGCTGGATTTTTATCCTAATTTCTTAGCAAAAATTTTCAGCGCTAGCCAGTAAACTTAAGTAAATAGCGTTAAATAAAACGAGAGCTGTGTAACATTATGCAAATTTTTACTCTGTGATGTACGAAATGGCTTACAGCAAAATGAGGCAAATACCTCTAGTTGTCTGGTGGGAATATGGCAAAATCTACCACACAAGGAAGATGATTTTTCAACAGGATGTTTGAAAATAATAATAAGCGTAAAACGCCATAATAATACAATAAATAATAATGATAAGAGAAAGAACTACAGCGCCAAAAAGCCCGAGTTTACTCGGGCTTTTTTTTATCCATTTTTTATGGAGAGCAGCGGAAGATTCAAGCGAGCTAAAGGGTTTGTTGGCTTTTCAAATGAATTTCTATATTTAATTCATCCTGGATTTATTTCATGAAAATAATGCAAAACCTGAATCTTTGAGGGACAAGAGTCATCGAATCTGAACTGCATCAATGAGCGACCAAAACCATGCAAAAATTTGGATCTATTTTTGCAATTTGATGCGTTTTCCCTTAAAATATGCAACTTGCTGTAGTGATGCACGGCAGTCAAGGTTTTGAATTCTCATCACTTTGATTTTTATCAAAATATATAAGCATCTCGGAGAAATCGAATGGCTTTAACTAACGCAGATCGCGCAGAGATCATGGCTAAATTCGCTCGCGCTGAAAACGACACTGGTTCACCAGAAGTTCAAGTAGCTCTTTTAACTGCTCAAATCAATGATTTACAAGGTCACTTCAAAGAGCACAAACACGACCATCATAGCCGTCGCGGTCTTATCCGTATGGTTAACCAACGTCGTAAACTACTTGACTACCTTAACGGTAAAGACCACGGTCGTTATGTAGCATTGATCGGTGCTTTAGGTTTACGTCGTTAATTCGATTTAAACTTTATTTTCGGGTGTATTGCATGCTTTGTGCTGTATTACTGAAAACTAAAGTCGGCTTAGCTTTGCGCTAAGCCAGTGGAAGGGGCGAATGTTTCGCTCCTTCTTTGTGTTTAAAAATAGTATTTAATCTGGTGAGGTCGGCTTCTAAGCTTTGTCATTTACTCGTCCATATGGTCATGAATGCCAAACCTTAGGGGTCTCCACTAGAATAATTGTTCACAAGAACTAGGAAAAAATAAAACATGTCAATGTTTAATATTATTCGTAAAGAATTCCAATTCGGTCAGCACAACGTTATCTTGGAAACAGGTCGTGTTGCCCGTCAGGCAAACACTGTTGTGATCACCATGGGCGGCGTACAAGTACTTGTCGCTGTTGTGGCACAGCCTAAAGCAAAAGCAGGTCAAGATTTCTTCCCATTAACTGTTAACTACCAAGAAAAGCAATATGCTGCTGGTCGTATCCCGGGTGGTTATGGCAAGCGTGAAGGCCGTCAGTCTGAAGCTGAAACTTTGATTTCACGTCTGATTGACCGTCCAATTCGTCCGTTGTTCCCGGAAGGTTACTTCAACGAAATTCAAGTAACAGCCACAGTTATTTCTTCTGATAAAACAATGGATGCTGACATTGCTGCAATGTTAGGTACATCTGCTGCATTGTCTATCGCTGGTACTCCTTTCCGTGGTCCAATCGGTGGTGCGCGCGTTGGTTTAATCAACGGTGAATACATCCTGAACCCGAACCTTGAACAACTTAAAGAGTCTGATCTTGATCTTGTTGTTGCGGGTACGGAAACTGCAGTATTGATGGTTGAATCTGAAGCGAAAGAGCTTTCAGAAGATCAAATGCTGGGCGCTGTATTGTTCGGTCATGACGAAATGCAAATTGCGATCCAAGCGATCAAAGAATTTGCTGCAGCTGCAGGCGCGGTTGAATCAACTTGGGTTGCTCCAGTTAAAAACGAAGAACTTCTTGGTAAATTGAAAGAAGCATTCGAAGCGAAAATTTCTGAAGCTTACACGATTGCAGTTAAGCAAGACCGTTATGCGGCACTTGACGCGCTTTATGCAGAAGCAGTTGCACAGTTCGTTCCTGAAAATGACGAAACTGGCATTGCAGAAGAAGTAAATGAGCTGTTCGAAGACCTTAAATATCGTACTGTACGTGACAACATCCTGTCTGGTAAGCCACGTATCGATGGTCGTGATACCAAAACTGTTCGTGCAATCGACGTACAAGTAGGCGTATTGGATCGTGCTCACGGTTCTGCATTGTTCACACGTGGTGAAACTCAAGCCTTGGTCACAACGACTTTGGGTAATACTCGTGATGCGTTGATGGTTGATACTCTTGCAGGTACAAAAACTGACAACTTCATGTTGCACTACAACTTCCCTGCATATTCTGTAGGTGAAACTGGCCGTGAATCTGGTCCTAAGCGTCGTGAGATTGGTCACGGTCGTCTGGCACGTCGTGGTGTTCAAGCTGTACTTCCTGCTGCTGATCGCTTCCCGTACGTGATCCGTATCGTATCTGACATCACTGAATCTAACGGTTCGTCTTCAATGGCGTCTGTATGTGGTGCATCACTTTCTCTTATGGATGCTGGTGTTCCACTTAAAGCACCAGTTGCAGGTATTGCGATGGGTCTAGTGAAAGAAGGCGAGCGTTTCGCAGTTCTTTCTGACATCTTGGGTGATGAAGATCACTTGGGCGACATGGACTTTAAAGTAGCTGGTTCTGCAAACGGTATTACTGCGCTACAAATGGACATCAAGATCGAAGGTATCACTGAAGAGATCATGGAATCTGCATTGAACCAGGCTTATGCGGGTCGTATGCACATCTTGAATGAGATGAACCAGGTGATTTCACGTGCGCGTCCTGAAATTTCGATGCACGCACCAACATTCCAGGTGATCAATATCAACCCGGATAAAATCCGTGATGTGATCGGTAAAGGTGGCGCGACCATTCGTGCGATTACTGAAGAAACTAAAGCGGCGATCGATATCGAAGATAACGGTACAGTTCGCGTATTTGGTGAAACTAAAGCGGCAGCGCAAGCTGCAGTGGCCAAGATCCAGGCACTTACTGCTGAAATCGAGCCAGGTACAATCTACGTAGGTAAAGTGATCCGTATCGTTGAATTCGGTGCGTTCGTGAATATCCTGCCAGGTACTGATGGCTTGCTTCACATCTCTCAAATCTCAAACGAACGCATTGCGAACGTGGCAGATGTATTGAAAGAAGGTCAAGAAGTGAAAGTACAGGTTGCGGATGTTGATAACCGTGGCCGTATCAAATTAACGATGAAAGACATCGAACAAGTTTAATCGTTAAAATATTCACATGGGAAAACTCATGTGAATAACAATAAAAAAGCCCTGAGCTTGGTCAAAATGTTTACTTTGGCTGGCTCAGGGCTTTTTTATGCCTTCAATAAGATTCTGCTACGCAAATAAAGACTGATTGGATTGCTTAAGTCTGCGGCTCGGCTCATAATTTTAAGACGGATAGATGGGGAAGGCCTACTAGCTCTATCCTGCAACAACAAAAAGCAGAATTGTGAATAGAGAATTGTCTTAATGCAGGTTTATTATTTTTACCAACATCCGACCGAACATCATATTTTTGTACAAAAAGAGCCTATTGCTCAAGCCGAACCTGAATTTATCTGGATCGACTATACCCGGGCAGATGTGGTTAATCGGGCTGAGACTTGGCAAAAAGAAATAGAACAGCAGACCCATTTATACCTAAACGAATTGCATGTAAACGATATTCTTAATTTAGAACATCCTTGTGTATTTGATAGCATGGATGACTATGAGCTGCTTATTTTTCGCAAGCTGATTACCCCGGATGATGACATCGAGAGCGGTGAGCAGGCGCTGGAACAGCATGAAAAAGTGTTTGGTCTGGCGACTACTCCGATTAGTTTTATCATGACTCCTCAAGTGCTGATTACAGTACGTGAGCAAGGCAATAAAGCAATAAAAAATTATATTTCCCGTATTGAAACCCATGTGATCCGTTCCACTCAGGAACAAAATAAGTCACGAAAACTCCCGATGACCCCGCTGGATTTATCGTTACGTTTACTGAATAGCATGGTGGATGGTTATTTGGATTTACGTGTGCCTTTAACCCGACGGGTTGAATTCTGGCAACAGGAGTTATTACAGGGGCATCGCCGCTTTACCAAATGGAACCAGTTATTGCAAGAAAGCATGTCTTTTCAACAAGTGGAAAATCTCTGTGAAGAGCAAATTGATACCTTGCAAGAACTGCGAGATGAAATTATCGATAATTATCCGCACTTGAAAGGCAAGAAGAAGTCGGAACGACAGGATATTATGCTGGTCCGAATGAATGACCTGGTCAGCCATGTAGAGCGCATCCAAAAACACACTGTTCGTTTGCGTGCCTCGATTCAGGCGGCGATCGACCTGCATTTTTCAGCCATTGCCAATCAGACCAATGAAAATATGCGCATCTTGGCGATAATTACCGCTATTTTTGCACCGCTGACCTTATTGACCGGGATTTACGGGATGAACTTTGAATTTATTCCGGGGGCGAAATCTCCTGTCGGGTTCTGGAGTATGTTGATGATCATGTTCATTAGCACGGTATTGCTGGTGTATTATTTCTATCGCAGACATCTGGTCGGTCGAGGGGAGCGCAGTGTGATTGATCTACTGGCACAACAGCATAAGAATCAACACGTGAATCTGTTCTGGTTCCTTGACTATGAGCCGATTAAGCAATCAGTGAAAGAGACCATGAAAGAAGTTGAAAAGCTGACCAAATTAAAATAGAGCTACCTTTATCAATCGATATTTATAAAAGTTGTCCTATTTTTCAAGCACACGTAGATCAGTGGACTTCAATTTTAGATTAGCTCTGTAGAAATCAACACTCTGTTCTGCTGATCACTCAACTTGAGCTGTTCGAGTCAGTATTTTATAGATTTCATCTTTTAATTTCAGTTTTTTACGCTTGATCGCCTCAATATCATTGTTGATATGATTGACTGGATCAAGTTCAAGCTGGCTGATTTCTTTGTCCAGCTCATTATGTTCCTCGAATAACTTGGCAAAATAGGGATTTTCCTCGCGAAGTTGCACAATCAAGTCGCGGTATTCGGGAAACATGTATTTGAGTTTCTTATTGCAATCTTTGGTTTTCATAGGGATTCTTATACTCTAATCATAAAATTAAATATAAATATGTTCTGATCTGCACTGGAAAATGCAGATCGACAGAACATGAAAAGGATTTACTTGAAGTGCAAATGTTTGACCTCGCGGCGTAACTCCTGCACTTCATCAATGAGGTCCAGCATCATGGCAACGGCGCTAAATGAGGCATCAAAATCGCGTTGCAGGCGATAGGCGCGTTGTGCACGCGAGATATCTTCACCGAGGAAAGTGCTGGTCGGGGGTGTAGAACGATTGGGTAAAATTCCATGTTCAATTAACTGCATGACCCATTCCGGGCTTTGTCCACACGCTTCTGCAAAGTGGATCAAGTCAAATGAACGATCGTCCATAATTTCTGAGGGGGTATAACCGTGGGAAAAACTTTCTTGGTACTGAATCGTAGTCATGGGTCTACTCCTTAAACAGCCAAGTGTGCAAAATCCGTAGAAAGGGAAGGTACTAAAATAGAACGCTTTCCAATCCTTGGACATGCAGACTCAGAGTGATGACTCAAATGATCATGAGTGAAGAGTCGGGATGCACTGGTAGTTGATGAATCAGTCGGTCTGACCGGATCTTTATCAGCAGCATGCGAGGCAAAGAAGGTTAAAGCTGAAGTTGTTTTTATAATTTTATGTGTTATCGACAAAGCGTATTCAATCACTTTCCTATGTTGAATAGAGGGCGCCATATCAGGGCTGCAAAGCAGACCAGAGGACAGAATTGAACAAGGCTGAAGATTGATCATCATAAGTGGATAAAAAATAACCGTCTTCGATCCATTATTATGACTTTGCCTGCTCCAAAACAGTTTTTATTTGTACCTTATTGTTTCAAATCATGACAAAGAAAAAAGCCCCTGATATAGGGGCTTTGAAAATCTTTCTGAAATTAATATTTTACCCAAGTAACACTGCGACCAATTACCGATACCCCCACATAACCACGCAAGGTCAGACGTTTACCATTAGCACTTAAGCGTGCTTTACCTTTGTAAACTTTGCCACTGATCGGATCAAGCACTTTGCCATCATGGTATTCACGTGGCTTTTTCGGATCTGCCTTAAAATCCCAGATAAACGGCAGGCCTAGAAAAGGCTTGTTCTTAAGCTGACCTGGACATTTATGACAAATTCCCATTTTTTCTGCGCCAGGCAAGCTGCGTGTTTCGACAATTACTCCTTCATAACTGCCATCTGCTTTCTTGCGAATTTCCACATCCGCACGAGAATAACCCGATTGATCATCGATGGTTTTCCATTTACCCAATAACGGATCTTCATAGGCAAAGGCCAGGCTAGAGACTGCGGCCAAACTTATCCCCATTAGTAGAGTATTCAATAATTTTCTCATAACATACCTGTTAAATTGATGATGTATTCATTTTAGAATTATTGCTCTAATTTATTTTAAAAGCATAATTAAATCAAGAGTATGAACTGTGCGGTCTTTCTCATAATTTTTTGAAAATGATGAATATTCAGGTTTTGTTAGTGTGAATAATCTTATAATTTAAAAGGGATTCTTAGATTGGATTTACAGGAGAGTTTGATTCAGGAGGTAGACAGGTTTTCTACTGTAGGGGAATGCGCTTTGTTGAGCTCAGTCACCTAGATTTTAAAACATAAAAAAAGCATTCCTGGGAATGCTTTTAAACTTAAGGATTCGAACTGCTTAGCTCAGGTGTTTACCAAATAGGCCCAAGGCTTCTTCAGCAGTAAAAGTATATTGGCTATTACAGAACTGACAGTCCATCTCGATCGGATTCTGGAATTCCAGCGTTTCACGGATCGACTCTATTCCGATTTGCTGTAAAGCGACTGCACAACGCTCTTTAGAGCAGGTACAACCAAACTTCAACACTTCCGTATCTGGCAGACGCACTTCTTCTTCGTTATATAAACGGTACAGAATATCAGTGGCTTGCAAACCGACTAACTCTTCAGTTTTTAGAGTCTCTGTGAGCATGGTCAGACGTGGCCATAGATCTTCATCTACCCGGCGTTGTTCTTCTTCACTATTACGTGGTAACAGCTGAATCAATAAACCACCTGCACGCTGATGGTCGCTCGCCAGCACAATGCGCGTTGGAATCTGTGCAGACAGGTCATAATACTGCATCAGACAGCCCGCCAAATTTTCTTTATCAAGGGGTACAATCCCCTGATAACGCTCGCCAAATTCTGGTTCGATATTGATGAACAGAACCGGAGAGGTGAGTGACTTCAACACGGTACTGCTGTCTTCACCGACCAGAAAGTGCGGATCTTCTTCATAGTCAGCCAAAGCGCGAACTTCACCCAAATGGTTACATTCAGCCATAGCCCATTTAAATGTGCCTGATGCCTGAATTTGCAGGCTGATACGCCCTTTAATCTTCAATGTGCTGGCCAGCAGTGCAGTGGCACTGAGCATTTCACCTAGCAGGATTTTAACTGCAGGTGCATAGTCACGTTGCGCTAAAATGGTTTGTAAAGCTTCTTCAAGATGCACCACTTCACCACGAACAGGGCTATCTTCAATAAAAAAGCGTTGGCGTAAATCAGACATAAAATTCTCCATAACCCTGCTTTAATAGTGTCATTATTGTAAAACACAAGTTAGGACAGTTCATCTCTTAACGTATCAATTCCTGCGCCGTTTGTATCCTGTTGCTGCGGTGTATCCTGTTTTTGCACTTTATGGCGTTGATCCTGGGCAAACAGATGCTCCAGTTCGGCTAAACTGCTCCGCTGATTTTCATAATTTGGATGTTCATCCGGATCCAGATGATATTGGCTATTCAGCAGTTTTTCATCCTGTTCACGGAAGTTTTGAATCTGTTGCTGGCTATTTTCGAGGTCAGGATTGAGCTGGTTTAGTAAGGCCTGACTGAGTTCTAAAGCTGAAAGATAAGTTTCACGCCAGATGTGTTTCACGCCCAAATCCTGCAATAAATGCACATGATGCCGGTCACGGGCACGTATCCATAAACAGATTTCAGGATAATTCAGCCGCAGATGCCGCACGATCAGCATCGAGTCTTCAATATCATCAATGGCGACAATGACCTGTTGCGCCGTGGCAACCCCTGCCTGCATCAAGGCTGCCGGTTCTGTCGCATCTGCCTGATAGAAAGGGATGTCGTACTGCGCCAGAAGCTCAGTGGCTGGCACAGTGCTGTCCATGACACTAAAGGCGTGTTGCTGTTGCAGTAGAATCCGGGCGATGATTTGTCCGAAGCGACCAAAGCCAATCAGCAGGATTGGTGTATGGGCTTGAGGATTAATATCAGTTTCAAAAGTCGCTGCCAGATGATTGTGGCGATCCAGACGCGGTAAGATCTGACTGTGCAATAACCAATAAAATGCGGGGGTCAGCAGCAAGGAAAAACTCACCATCCACAGCAAGGGAGAGAGCAGATCAGCCGCAATAATCTGGTCGGAAACCGCAATCACCAGTGCCAGTAAAGCAAATTCGCCACCTTGTGCCAGACTGGCTGCTAACAAGGTGCTATTGCGCCAGCTATTTTGATGATAACGCGCCAATGCCAGGTTGATTGCAAACTTGCCCAAGATTAAAATGAGGGTGCCACCGAGAATCATCCAAGGGAAATTGAGCAGATCAGCTAAGTGCAGTGACATGCCTAGACTGATAAATGCCAAGCCCATCAACAGGCCCTGAAAAGGCCGAATCGTACTTTCTACCGCAGGCCTGAAATCTGAATCTGCCAATAAAATGCCGGCAAATAAGGCACCGAGAAATAGATTCAGTCCGAGGGTATTCATCAGCACCAATAATGCCAAGGTCACCGCAATCGCTACAATCGCATGCAGTTCGTGACTGCCACTTTTAGCAATCCAGCGATACAACGGCTGCATCAGGTAACGATTACACAGAAACAGACCACTCAACGTTGCGATGATCGCAGCAAAATAGGCCACGCCATGTTCAGTGGAGCGAATCCCGGCAAATAATGGAATGGCTGCAATCACCAGAATGGCCAACAGAGCATGAATCAGCAGAATCGAATAGGCTTGCTGACCATAGCTGGTGGCGAACTGTTCCTGATGATTGAGATGTTGAATCACCAAAGTCAGGGCGGACAAACTGCCGGCGAGTCCAATTACAATGCTGGCGAGTAGGCTTTGCTGAAGGAAAACCCAGGCCATGAGCGTGAAAATCAGGGTGCTGATTAGTACCTGTAAAGCAGCCATCATCCACAGGGAGGGATTAATCTGCACAATGCGTTGTGGTCTGAGTTGCAGGCCGATCCAGAACATCAGTGCCATCAGGCTGACTTGCATGAAACTACTCATGACTTCGGGTGTCTGAATCAGGTGCAAAAGGCTTGGACTTAAGATGATCCCTGTTAACAGATAGCCCAGCACACTTGGCAATCTGAGCCTTTTACTCAGTGGCACTATCAACAGTGCAATAACCAGAACCAGTGTTATTTGTAACAGTATCGACATTTTCCTGCCCTAAATTTATTCTTGATCCAGACTTGCAGTTTCGTATTCCAGATCGATCCTCAGGCGCAATATCTTTTAGCTCAGTTCCTGAGGGTCGATGTCCAGCGTGAGCTTCATGCTAGAAGGTTTGTCCTGCAGCATGTTTTGCCACCAGCTACGCACATAGTAATGCAAACGTGGACGATCCGCTGACAATAGCACCATATGCGACTGATAGCGTCCGGCCTTACGTTCCATTGGCGCAGGAATTGGTCCCCAGATGTCCAGCGCCAGATCAGGATATTGCCTGAGGAGTGCTGCATGTTTCTGTAAGAATTCGGTATTTTGTGCCTGATCCTTGGATTCACAGCGAATCAGGATGGCATAACGGTAGGGCGGCATTCTGGCCATCTGCCGTTCTTTTAAGGTCTGCTGGGCAAATACGCGATAATTTTCATTCACTAAGGTGTTCAGCAGGGCATGATCAGGTCTGAGGGTCTGCAGATAAACATCGCCTTTATGTTCACCACGTCCGGCACGGCCAGCCACTTGCACGATCAGTTGCGCAGTCCGTTCAGTAGCACGGAAGTCCACACTCAGCAGACCGGAATCAATATCCAGAATCGCCACCAGCGTCACATAAGGAAAATGATGCCCCTTGGCCAGCATCTGGGTGCCGAGTAGAATCGCCGGTTCGCTTTTCTGAATCTTGTCATAGATTTTTTGCCAGCTGCCGACCCGACTGGTGGAATCGCGATCGACCCGAATCACCTCAAAATCCGGAAATAGCTCATTTAAATGTTCTTCGACTTTGCCGGTGCCCATACCCAGTGTAACCAGTTCCTGATGCTGACATTGCGGGCAGTGTTCCGGCATACGGTGAATAGTACCGCAGTGATGGCAATGCAGATGCTGATAAGGCTGACGGTGTACAGTGAAGTTGGCATCACAGTGCGGACATTGCGCCTGCCAGCCACAGCTGCCACAAAGCAGGACGGGGGCATAGCCACGGCGGTTTAAAAAAATCAGCACCTGTTCTTTTTTCTCCAGGCGCTTTTTGATGTCCTGAATCAATTGCAGGCTAATCCCATGCTTTTTTTGCGCAACTTTTAAATCCAGAATATGGATTTTGGGCATCAAGGCCGTGCCGGCACGCTGGTTCAGCTCCAGTGCCTGCATCTTGCCATGTTGCACCAGCGCATAACTGTCAATGCTTGGTGTGGCTGACCCTAAGATTACCGGACATTGCTGTAAATGGCCGCGGTACAGGGCGACATCGCGGGCATGATAGCGGAAGCCTTCCTGCTGTTTAAAGGACAGGTCATGTTCTTCATCCAGAATGATCAGGCCCAGATTCGGCATCGGGGTATAAATGGCAGAACGTGTACCGAGTACGATTGAGGCTTTGCCGGTTTCTGCCGACTGCCAGGCTTGTAGCCGTTTGGAATCATTCAGCCCGGAATGCAGCAACGCAATATGGCAATGAAAACGGGACTGAAAACGGCTGATGGTTTGCGGCGTCAGGCCGATTTCCGGCACCAGCACCAGCACCTGTTTGCCCTGTTTCAGTACCTGTTCCATGATCTGCAAATACACTTCAGTTTTACCGCTGCCGGTCAGACCATCCAGTAAAAAAGCTTGATATTGATTGCGATATTTTAATACCTGTTCGACTGCATGTTTTTGTTCAGGATTGGCAGTAAGCGGCATTTGTGCCAGCTGCATCGGCTGCGGATTGAAATCTTGTGGCTCCAGCACACAGGCGCAAATCTCTTTTTTCTCCAGCGCTTTTAAGGTCGCGGTTTCAATCCCGGCCATGTTCAGCACATTTTCAGTGGTCCCGACCGGATGCAGTTTTAAAATCCGGTAAGCTTCCTGCTGCTTGTCCGAACGGCGTACTTTGGCCTCGGCATCAGGGTCCAGGAATTTCCAGGTACGGGCCAGCAGGTTATAAGGCTTACCCTGACGCAACAGAGTCGGCAGGGCACTGTGGACGACTTCACCGATCGGAAACTGGTAATACTGCGCTGACCATGTCAACAAACTTAAAACTTTGGCATCTATAATGGCGCGTTCATCGAGCAGTTCGGTCACTGCCTTAAGTTTAAAGCGCGGATCGAGAGGAGTGTCTGCGGATAGTTTTTCGATAATCACCCCGACCAGATTCTGCCGACCAAACGACACCAGTACACGTGCGCCAATCTGTGCCTGTTCAAATTGTGCTGTACTCATCGTGTAATCAAAACAATCAAATACATGCACAGGTACAGCAACGCGTACGCGATAAAGTGGACTTGAATCTGGGTGAGAATTTTGCATATCTTGGGGTGGAGATCCTGAAGAAATTTCGTCGTGCTTAAAGTTCGATTATGTTAGAGTGAGCAGATAATTTATATCAAAGAATATGAATGATTTCGGTGGTCTGACGCAACAGCGTTGAGCAAAATTTTGGAAAATTAGAGCATTACAATGCCTGCATATCAGTTTATTGCGCTTGATGCTTCAGGAAAGCAGCAAAAAGGCGTGCTGGAGGGGGATTCTGCACGTCAGATCCGGCAACAATTACGGGATAAAGCACTTATTCCTGTCTCTGTTGATCCTGTTGAAAAAAAAGATCAACATCATCGTCGAAAATGGTTTGAAAAAAGCATCACCGCCTATGATTTGGCTCTGATGACCCGGCAATTATCCGTGCTGGTCGCTGCTGCGATTCCACTGGAAGAAGCGATTCGTGCCGTCGGCAAGCAAAGTGAAAAAGTACATGTACAAAACCTGCTGATGTCAGTGCGCTCCAAAGTGCTGGAAGGGCATAGTCTGGCGCAGGGCTTGCAACAATCCGGACGTTTTCCTGAACTGTATATTGCCACAATTGCCGCCGGTGAACGTTCCGGACATCTGGACCTGATTCTGGATCAGTTGGCTGACTATACCGAAAACCGGTTTGCCATGCAGAAAAAAATTCAGGGTGCAATGGTCTATCCGATTATCCTGATGCTGATGTCCTTTGCGATCGTGATGGGGCTGATGACCTATGTGGTGCCAGATATCGTCAAGACCTTTGACCAGAGTAAAGATGCCTTGCCGTGGATTACCGTGGCCTTGATGAAAGCCAGTGATTTTATCCGCATTGCCTGGCCATTTTTATTGATCGGTGGGGCTTTGGGGATTTTCCTGTTGGTCCGGTTTTTAAGAACCACAGCCGGGCATTATGCCTTTGACCGTCTGACCTTAAAATTACCTTTATTCGGCAAATTGTCACGCGGGATTAATGCCGCACGTTTTGCCAGTACCTTATCCATTTTGACCCAGTCTGGCGTGCCGCTGGTCGATGCACTGCGCATTGGTGCTGCAGTCAGCAATAACTGGGTAATCCGTGATGCGGTGAATCTGGCAGCGGAAAAAGTGACCGAAGGCGGTAACCTGGCAACCCAACTGGAACGCAGTGGTTATTTCCCGCCGATGATGGTACAAATGATCAGAAGTGGCGAGGCATCCGGTGAGCTCGACCGAATGCTGGAGCGTGCTTCACAGATGCAGGATCGTGAAGTGACCACCCTGATTTCAACTTTACTGGCTTTGCTGGAACCTTTAATGCTGGTCCTGATGGCCAGTATTGTTCTGGTCATTGTGATAGCAGTGATGCTGCCAATTGTAAATATGAATAATATGATTTAAACAGTAACCAGTTAGAATTTTGCTGTGATCAAGATTCAAGTGGTCTGAATAATGCAAATAAGTGAGAGAGATTGAATGAAAAGGAATGAATTAAATAAACAGACAGGCTTTACGTTAATCGAAGTCATGGTGGTGATTGTTATTCTCGGTGTGCTTGCTGCGCTGATCGTTCCGAACGTGATGGGACGCGGTGAAAAGGCCAAAGTCGATACCACCGTGATCAAGTTGCAGAGTATTGCGGGTTCACTGGATCAATACAAGCTGGACAATGGCAAGTATCCAAGTATGCAGGAAGGTGGTCTGGATGCACTGGTGAACCAGCCAGCGACTGCAAAAAACTGGGTGCCGGGCGGTTATGTTAAAGGCGGTTTTCCAAAAGACAGCTGGGATAATGAACTGCAATATGTGATTCCGGGTACCGATGGTCGCAGCTTTGATCTGTATTCATTTGGTGCAGATGGTCAATCGGGTGGTGAAGGAACAGATGCCGATATTTATTATCAGCCTTAATTGAGAATCATTATAAATTCTCGATAGATGGTATATATCACTTCACTTAATAAGCTATTTCAATACGAAGTGAAGTGATAATAACTATTAATTATTAAATGTAATGTAAGTTAATGATATTTATAATAATGAATTAATAAAAACGATATGCGAGTTATAATAAGAATTATTCCCATATTTATCTATTACAATTCTCGTAAAATATGAATAAACATACACTTTCTATTTATTTAAAAAAGCTCATAATGATCTGAATGGCACTTGACTCGCCAACGGAGAAGCACATGAAAGCATTTATCTTGGGAGATGAAATCAATCAATTTCATTGGTCGATGCTGAAATCTGTTCTTCTGGTTTTAAGCATGCTGCCGATCAGTCAGGGAATCGTCCATTTATGGCAGAGCACCGAAGGCAGCAGCCAGATTGTGGTGGCCTTTTTTGCTATCAGCTTGATGAGCAGTTTATTGGCACTGTGTTTCTGGTCAGCATTAAACGCGAGTGTAATTCGCATTCAGGCCGAGCAAAGCTCAGCATTTGAGCAGACACTGGTTAACCTGTATCGTCATGTGCCGATGCTGTCTCTTGCCAGCATGTTGTGTTATTTGGCTATACAATTTTAAGCTTGAAAGAGATGAAAAAACCGAGGCTATGACCTCGGTTTTTTATTGCCTTGAATGTTCCTCCCTTTCGTAAAGGGAGCTTAGGAGGGATTGATAAGATGCTATATTCAGGAATCCCCTAAGTCCCCCTTTGTAAAAGGGGGACTTGAAAAAATTACCGTCTAGATTTAAAGCTGACATCCACTTTACGTGGACGGAAGCGCCAGCCCACTAGCAAGAGTAGAACCGAGAAGATCAGGACCGGCCAGTCGCTGAGTTTCATATATAGCGTTTCACCCTGCATGGCTGGAAGTTCGCCACGTAATACTGCTTCCTGATCCATCGGGGCTTTTTTCACAATGTGACCATTGTGGTCAATAAAGGCGGTCACACCGGTATTGGTCGCCCGAATAAACCAGCGGCCATTTTCTTTAGCACGCATTTGCACCATCTGCAGATGCTGTAATGGTCCTGCCGTGCCGGTAAACCAGGCATCATTAGACACGGTCACCAGAAAATCACTTTGACTGGCATTGCGACGGGTCAAATTCGGATAAGCCACTTCATAGCAAATCGCAGAACCCAAAGGATGATTTTTTACATTCAATGGTTTTTGATGATCTGCGCCCCGGGTAAAACCACTCATGGATGGATCATTTTGCAGTGCCGGCAGAACCCAACTTAACCAGCCTGAAAGTGGAATATATTCACCAAAAGGAACCAGTCGTTGCTTCTTGTATAGCCCATCGGATTCATCTCCGCTGGCCATAATACTATTGTAATATTTTGGATAACCCGCAGCCTGTGATTCTGCTAAATCCCAATACGGAATGCCGGTCACCCAGGCCGTACCTGATTTTTCAGCCTGTACTTTCATGGCTTCCAGAAAGGCTTCAATATCAGTCTGGAACATGGGAATCGAAGATTCCGGCCAGACGATCAGATCGCGGCCCCATTCAGTTTTACTCAAATTGGCATAAATCAATAAGGTCTTCACCTGATATTCAGTCAGCCATTTCAAGTCTTGCGGAATATTACCCTGAATCAGAGAAACCGTTAAAGGCTTCTGATTTTTTTGCTCAACAAACGTCAGTTGTGCTGCACCCCAGGCACCGAGTAATAAAACTGCCGAAGGAATGGCCCAGAACAGGCGTCTATTAAGAATTTCAACCAGCGCACAGGCCAGAATGATCACCACGAAAGATACGCCAAACACCCCGAATAAGGGCGCATAAGCATCTAGGTAGCGTTCGGTAAAGGCATAGCCGGCGAATAGCCATGGGAATCCGGTAAAGACCCAGGTCTTGGACCATTCAAACAGCACCCACAGCGGGGCAAAGGTTAAAGGAGTTTCCGGGAAAAAGCGGCGATAGACAAACGTTTGAACGGCACTAAACAGACCCATCACCAGTGCCATAATCAGGATCATTACAACGCTGAGAAATGCACTGGTATCGCCATAGACATGAATCGAGGTATAGAGCCAGAATGCGCCGACAAACCACAAGCCGATCCCATAAGCCCAGCCAATGCCAAAAGCCTGTTTTGCTGTACGTCCGCGCAGGCAGGCATAGAGCAGTGCTGGAGACAGAATGGCCAGCCACCAGTAATGATAGGGGGCTAGTGCCAAACTAAAGATGGCACCTGCGAATAAGGCAATTAAAACAGGATAGATCAGCGGCAACGGTTTTTGCTGTTGATTAGAACTCAACAGCTTATCAAAATACGCTCTCATTGGCGCACGGCTCGAATTAGGTGAATCGAGCGTGAATCTGCCTCAAGAATGGTAAATTGCCAGTTTTCCAGTTCAATGGTCTGACCTTCAAGATCACTTACCAGACCAATTTCCTGTAATAACAAGCCACCCATGGTTTCCACTTCATCATCAGGGAAAGTCGCATCCAGCATATTATTGAAATACTCAATTGGGGTCAGCGCTTGTACCACCCAGGTATTGGCCGTAGTCGGATCATTGTCCGGAACAATGTAGTATGCTTCTTCATCAGCATTGTCATGTTCATCTTCAATTTCACCGACAATTTCTTCCAGAATATCTTCCAGCGTCACCAGACCCGAAGTCGTACCGTATTCATCAATCACCACCGCAATATGCGTCTGGGTATTCTTCAACATGCGCAAAACCTGATCGGAGCGGGCGCTTTCTGGAACAAACAAAGGCTGACGCATAAGCGCGCGAATATCGACTTTGGCCGTCGGTTCAGTTAGAAAAGGCAATAAATCCTTTGCCAACAGAATGCCGACTACATTATCGGTCTGATCGGAAGAAAATACCGGAAAACGTGAATGCGCAGATTCGACCAGCACATGCAGGATATCCAGCAGTTGGTCATCTTCCTGTAAGCTGATCATGGACGTGCGAGGCGTCATGACTTCACGAATTTTGGTTGCCGGGAGGTCAAGAACGCCCTCAAGCATGGCAACAGTATCGGGTTCTAAAAATCGACGTGAATCTTGTACTAATTTTAGCAGTTCGTCGCGAGTTTCGGGTGCAGTTCCCAGCCATTTGCGTAAGCCGCGCATACCCCACGACGGGCCTGATTCCTCGTGCATGATTTTTCCTGAAGACTCTTAATATCTAAAAAAACGTGGTTTTATCATACCGCAGAAAATACGCTTGTCTATTGTAAATATGATGCAGAGTCTTGATCATACGAGTCAGGCCTAATTTTGGAACTGGCCACGTATGCAAAGCAGCAATGTAATCGCAGCTTTATGCTAAAATATGGCGGTCTTTCCATCCTGAGTCTATCGATGTCCCCAACTGAAATTATTCCAAGTCTGCAATTGAATACCCGAGGTTTACGTTGTCCTGAGCCAGTGATGATGTTGCATCAGGCGATCCGTAAATCTAAGGCAGGTGATGTGGTTGAGGTGTTTGCCACGGATAATTCAACGTCGTGGGATATTCCAAAATTCTGTATGCATTTGGGGCATGAGTTGCTATTGCAGGAAGAACGTCTGGATGAAAATGGTAATAAAGAATTTCATTATTTAGTGAAGAAAGGCTAATAAATGAAAAAAATGCATAACTTTAAAGTTATGCATCTTAGTTTAATTAAAAAAATAAAGTATGGTAAATGCTATAATTTTGAAAAGTTGAAAATTATTAATAATGGAAAAATTAAAATACTTAATAGGAATATTTTTCCTTTTACTTGTTAATGTTACTGCCCGAGCTGAAGAAGTTTATGCAGTATCTGAGAATATTCGAGATTTAGATAATATAGAAAATCGTATTTTTAGAGATATAGATTTAATGATTTTTTTGCCCTCTGAAAATGAATGGAAAGCTCTACAAGGAATTGAATATTTATATTGCTCTGTAGTGGCTGATATTTTAGATGATAGAGACAATGCTAAGATTTTTTATAAAGATGGAATGGATTTTTTAGATTTTCATGCTAAAGAATTTGTAAGTGATAAATCTTCAATCAAACGTTCGATGATTTTAGAGAGAGTTGATCATATAGCATCGAAGTATTATTTTTTTGATCAAAAAGAGACTTTTAAAGGAGCACTTTTTGCGACTTTATTTAATAATATTGAAGATACATATGTATCAGTTGGACCTACTAGACACTTAGTAGCTTTAAAATTTAGGTCTTCGTATGAAAGACATTGTAAAAAATAAACCCGCTTTAAAGCGGGTTTATTTTTATCTCATATGAGAGATTACATATTTGGATAGTTCGGACCACCGCCACCTTCCGGTGTCACCCAGGTGATGTTCTGGGAAGGGTCCTTAATGTCACAGGTCTTGCAGTGCACACAGTTGGCTGCATTGATCTGGAAGCGTTTCGAACCGTCATTATTTTCCATGATTTCATAAACACCTGCCGGGCAGTAACGCTGTGCAGGCTCATCCCATTTCGGCAGGTTCACTTCCACCGGAATTGAAGCATCGGTGAGTTTCAGATGCGCTGGCTGGTTTTCTTCATGCACGGTATTCGATACAAACACTGAAGACAGACGGTCAAAGGTCAGCTTGCCATCCGGTTTTGGATAGTTTGGCTTGAAGCTTTCAGCTGCCTGGGTTTTTAGTGCAGCATGGTCTTGAACCAGATCGTGCAGGGTAAATGGCACTTTAAACACGTTCTGGTCGATAAAGTTAAAGGCACCCCCGATCCATTGACCGAACTTGTGCATTGCCGGGCCAAAGTTACGCGAGTTATACAGCTCTTCTTTCAGCCAGCTGTTGTTAAACTTGTCGGTATAAGCAGTCAGTTCTTTGACAAAGAAATCTTCGCCTTCCACTACACGCGCCACCGCCAGATCACCGCCTTTTTCTACACCAGCAGCAATCGCTTCAAACACCGCTTCACCGCAGAGCATGCCGGATTTCATCGCAGTATGTGAACCCTTGATCTTGGCAAAGTTCAGGAAGCCGGCATCATCACCAATCAAAGAACCACCCGGGAAGGTGAATTTTGGTAATGAGTTAAAACCACCTTTGGTCACAGCACGCGCACCATAAGAAATACGCTTACCACCTTCCAGATACTGCTTGATCAATGGATGGGTTTTCCAGCGCTGCATTTCCATGAAGGGATACATATGCGGGTTGGTGTAAGACAGATCTACGATCATGCCCAGAGTCACCTGGTTATTCTCAGCATGGTATAACCACCAGCCACCTGAAGAACCGGTTTCAGAAAGCGGCCAGCCGGCACCGTGCATCACCAGACCCGGTTTATGCTTGGCAGGATCGATTTCCCAAAGCTCTTTAATGCCGATACCGTAGTGTTGCGGATCAGCGTCCTTGTCCAGGTTGAACTTCTGGATCAGACGTTTACCTAAGTGACCACGACAGCCTTCAGCGAAAATTGTGTATTTGGCATGCAGTTCATAACCCGGGGTAAAGTTATGCGTTGGTTCGCCATCTTTACCAATACCCATATCACCGGTTTGGATGCCTTTGACTGTACCATCGGCATGATACAGAATTTCAGACGCGGCAAAGCCCGGAAAGATCGACACTTCCAGTTCTTCGGCTTTCTGGCCTAACCAGCGCACCACATTGCCCAGTGAAATGACATAGTTGCCATCGTTATGCATGGTTTTAGGCACCATCCAGTGCGGTGCTTCCTGTGATTTTTCATCTGAAAGCAGGAAGAAGGTTTTATCTTCAGTCACCGGGACATTCAGCGGGGCACCCTGTTCTTTCCAGTCCGGGAACAGCTCGTTCATGGCACGCGGTTCAAGCACAGCACCAGACAGAATATGCGCACCGACTTCGGAGCCTTTTTCTACGACACAAACGGACAAATCGTTTAAGTTGTTTTCAATTGCAAGTTGACGGATTTTGATCGCAGCAGAAAGACCCGCAGGGCCTGCGCCTACGATGACGACGTCAAACTCCATCGATTCACGTTCGATGTGTTCCATGTAGGACTCCTCATATTACTATTCGGTGGCAACCATAATCATATGATTGGGTGCTGCCATAAGTGTTCTTGGTTCCTAGACACAAAAATGCTGGTGTCTTTGATAATCTGGGCTAGTATAGTTTTAAAGCCGGTTTTAGCCAATTGGCTGAAACATATTATTTTTCCGTCATTAAGGTCTTCTTTTATGGATAAGCCAGTACCCAGCACAAATCCGACGAAAAAAGTAACTTATCCCGATGATAAAAATTTAATGGATATCGCACAATACTTAAAAGATGCACAGGGCAGTCACAAAAGGTCAATACCCCCTTTGGAGCAATGGCAGCCAAAGCATTGTGGCACAATGGATCTCAAGGTTTTAGCCAACGGCGAATGGTGGCACGAAGGTCAATTGATCAAGCGTCAGCCGATGATTGACCTGTTTGCAACGGTGCTCTGGAAAGAAAACGATAAATTCTATCTAAAAACACCAGTAGAAATGATTGAAATCGAAGTTGAAGATGAACCTTTATTTGTCAATCAGGTCGATCAGGTTGAGATCAATGGAGTGACTTATCTGCAACTGGGCACAACCACGCAAGACCTGATTATTGTCGATGCTGAACATCCAATCTTTATGCGTGAATACAAAGGTGAGTTGCGGCCTTATGTGCATGTGCGTTTTGGGATTAATGCCCTGATTCAGCGTGCGGCATTTTTACATCTGGTCGAGATGGGAGAGCTTGATGAAAATCCGGCAGGCGAAACCGTTTTAAGTTTGAAAAGTGGTGATTTAGACTTGCATTTGAGCACCTGAGGTTTAAGCTTGATCGCTAGAAATTTCAAACAAGCTACCTGCAACGTTATGAGCGCTATTCAACCAATTTCCCAGTTATTAGACCCGATGCCCAATGCCACGGCAGATGCGCCTATTGGCATTTTTGACTCAGGCGTAGGCGGCTTGTCAGTCGCCCTGGAAATTGCCCGCCATTTGCCTAATGAACGCTTTGTCTATTATGCGGATACTGCGCATGTGCCTTATGGCCCGAGAGATGATCAGGAAATTCGTGCCTTGACGGCTCAGGCGATTGAATGGCTTTATCGTCAAGGTTGTAAAGTTGCGGTGGTGGCTTGTAATACCGCTTCCGCTTTTAGTCTGGATTATTTGCGTGACTATTATGGTGAAAACTTTCCGATTATCGGTTTAGTACCCGCGCTTAAACCGGCGGTTCTGAATACCCAGTCGAAAACGGTGGCGGTATTGGCCACGCCCGCGACCTTCCGCGGCCAGCTGATTAAAGATGTCATTTCCCGTTTTGCTGAACCGGCTCAAGTCACAGTCCTGCCTGTGACCAGTCTGGATCTGGTGCCTTTTGTTGAGGCTGGAGAGCAGATGAGTGCAGCCTGTTTGCAGACATTAAAAGAGATTTTACAACCAGTTGTAGATCAGGGCGCTGATTATTTAGTATTAGGATGTACACATTACCCCTTCCTAAAATCGTCAATTCAGTATATTTTTGGTCAAAAGCTGACATTAATTGACTCAGGATTCGCGGTTGCAAGACAAACGGCCCGAATTTTAATTAAAAATGGGTTATTATTTGAGCATGAGTCTAAAGAAAGCGTGAAAATTGAATTGGTGGTGAGTGGGCAGAATGCTGAACAGCTCCGACCGATTTTGCAGCACCTGATTCCGGCCGATTTAAAATGGCAGGTCAGTAATATGAGTGCAGTTTAAAACTCATTTTTATAATTTAAAAAGAAAGATATTTTGATTCTGGGGTGGCCATATTGGGTAAAGAAGCATGTGATGATGCATTTTTTACGCAAATGTACAGGAGAAGAGGATAGCCCATGCTGGATAAACGGTACCAAGTGTTCATCTCAACCTCGGGGGCAGAAATGCAACCGGAGCGTATCATTCTGTCTCAAACACTGGTAGGAATGGGGTTTTTCTCGTGGGGACTGGAACAGCGTACACCGCTGAATACTGCATTTGCACGCCGCCAGATTGATGACTGTGATTATGTCGTGATTCTGCTGGGAAGCCAGTATGGGGAGCAGTCGGTATCGGGTGTCGGCTATATGCATCTCGAATATATTTATGCAGTGACCAAGCAAAAACCGATTATTGTGTTTATGCATGATGATCCGGCATCACGTGAAAGTGCATTGCATGATGCCAAACCGGAATTACAGGAAAAATTCAAGGAATTCCGTCAACTGTTACAGCAGGAAGTCGATCAGGTTTTTACTTACCGCAGCCTGCGCGATCTGGAAATGGCAGTGCGTTTTAACATGCCACAAATGCTGGAGCGCTATCCGGTGACCGGCTGGGTGCGTCCGCAAAACACCCAGGCGCTGCATGACGAGATTGATCAGCTGAAAGCTAAAGTGGCGCAACTGGAACGCGATGGCGGAACTGCAGAAGTCGATCCATTCCTGAGCCTGCCCAAAGTGGCGATGCATGAAATTTTTTCTTTTGAATACCGGATGCATGCTTATCAGGATGGTAATTTTAAAGAAATCAAAGTCCATAAAAAACTGACTTGGGCACAATTGTTGGCGTTATTGGGTTCAACTTTTGTCAATCCGACCCCTGAAGAGTTTTTCTCGAAGCGCATGAATGAATATCTGAATGAAACCGGTCTGCAGGATGCACGGGTGCAGATGCCGCGTGCGCATGCTGTCGCGCGTGCCCAGATGAATATTCGTGCCTTGCATAGTTTAAAAATTCAAATGCGCCAGAATGACTGGATTGTGCCATCCGGTCGTGATGACCGACAGCGCATGCTGTGGCAGATCACGCCAAAAGCGCAAAAGTTGCTGGACAGCAGCTTGCTGGATTTAGATCGCACTTTTCAATATAAGTCAGCGTATTAATCCATAGAGAGAATAAATAAAAAGCTGTTAAAGTACAGGGGTTGATATCCTGACGGACGAACTGAATGTATTCTCCTGCTAAAGCGAAAGTGACGATTATATTGGCAAACTTGGGCACACCAGATGAGCCTACGATTCCAGCGGTACGCCGTTTCCTCAAGCAGTTTTTATCTGATCAGCGTGTGATTGAAATTCCCAAACCGATCTGGCAAATCATTCTGCGCTTATTCATTTTGCCTTTCCGTCCAAAGCGGGTATCACAGGCCTATGCGCAAGTATGGGGACAGGATTCGCCGATGCGTGAAATTCTGTTTGAGCAGGTCGCAGCAGTCAAGACGCATCTCACCCAGCTTTATCCGCAGTTTGAACTGAATGTGGTACCTGCAATGACCTACGGCAATCCGAATATTCAGGATGTCTTGGCACAGGTCTCAGCGCAGCCACAGGAACACATGATTCTATTTCCCTTGTTTCCACAATATTCTGCCACTTCGACCGCACCTCTATACGATGCAGTGGCGAAATGGGTGGTGAAACAGCGCAATTTACCCGGTTTGACAGTGATCCGGGATTATTATCAACATCCTTTATTTATCCAGTCGCTGGCTCAAAGTGTACGTGATTATCAGACAATTCATGGTCAACCAGAGAAATTGTTGATGTCTTTCCACGGCATTCCACAGCCATATGCCGATAAAGGCGATCCTTATGCCGACCGTTGTCGCATCACGGGTAAATTGGTGGCGGAAGTACTAGGTTTAAATGAAGATCAATACGCGATCAGCTTCCAGTCGCGGTTTGGTAAACAGGAGTGGATCAAGCCCTATACCGATGTTTTACTTGAAGATTGGGCGAAGCAGGGGGTGAAATCCATTCAGGTGATGAGTCCTGCATTTTCTGCGGACTGTCTGGAAACGCTTGAAGAGCTGGCAATCGAAAATGCCGAGACTTTTAAAGCAATAGGCGGAGAAAGCTATAGCTATATTCCGGCATTAAATAGCCGTGAAGATCATTTGCGATTGCTCAACAGTCTACTACAGGCTAATCTGGATGCATTGACACAGATACTTGCCCATTAACTTGCCCGAGGTTTTTCACCCCATGTTACAAGTCAAAATTGTTCCAGTTACTGCATTTCAGCAAAACTGTTCCATCGTTTGGGATGCGGACACTAAAGAAGCCATTTTGATTGATGCAGGGGGCGAACCTGAAAAACTGAAAGCTGAAGTTGAAGCGCTGGGTTTAACGGTTAAAGCCTTGTGGCTCACTCATGGCCATCTGGATCATGCGGGTGCGGTGGGTGCATTAAAAAAGGCTTGGAATGTACCGGTGATTGGACCACATAAAGAAGATGCCTTCTGGCTCGACATGATTCAGGAAGTGTCTGCACGTTATGGCTTCCCGATTCCGGAAAAAGTCGAAGTGACCCAGTGGCTGGAAGGTGGTGAAGTACTCAAACTCGGCAATGAAGAGTTCGAAGTGCGTTTTGCTCCAGGCCATACGCCAGGTCACGTGATGTTCTATAACAAAAATTATGCCTTGTTATGGACAGGTGATGTATTGTTCAAAGGCTCGATTGGCCGCACTGATTTCCCGCGTGGCAATCATCAACAGCTCTTAGATTCAATTCAGCGTGAATGTTTCAGCCTGCCAGATGAAACCCAATTTATTTCAGGACATGGACCGGTCAGCACCATTGGTTTTGAAAAGCAGCATAATCCTTTTGTTGCAAGCCAAGCGGGTTAAAAGCGTAAATAAAAGACCAACATAGTTTGGTCTTTTATCTTTATTCTGAAAAGGGATTATTGCGAAGTTGTCGCGTTTGCATGTGTATGAGCCAAGCGGCAAAAGCAAAAAGCACACCCAATACAATAAATAAACTATCTTGTTGGAAAATGCCGACTCCCAACGAAAGAAGTGCGAGTAGACCAACCCCAATTAATATGACTCTTAAAATAATATAACCCATATTATTGCTCTAAAAATAATGTGAAAATTTAGAGTAGAACAATAATACTAAGGCTTTATGAAAGATGTTAATTCGTGTTGCTTTATCTAAGTAATTTTATAAAATTCATATGATTTATTTACTTAATTTCGACAAGATTGTACTTTCGGACATAAGTCTCGACAGGTAAGACATTTTATTCTTCGCTGTTGTCGGCTTGTGGTGCATCCTGGGTAGGCAAACTATATTCCTCATTGGCCCAGGCACCCAGATCAATCATCTTGCAACGTTCTGAACAAAAAGGACGGTAATCATTATCTTCCCAAGTGGCCAGCTTGCCACAGCGTGGACAGTTTAAAGTGGTAGGCATGGGACGACTCCAAAGAAAAATAAAGGTTCGATTAGGCAAATATAGCCGCACTTGTTAGACTTATGCGGTTTTTATTAGTTTGATCTGATTATGCCGATTCGTCAATTTCAAGCACAGCGTATGCATGCGCCCCGTGATTTTCAAAGCATCAGTCCTGAACCGGTCTGCGTCGAAGTGGGAGCGGGTAAAGGTAAACATGCCTTGTTATTCAGCAAGAACAATCCCGACACTCAACTGATTGCGATTGAACGTACCCGGGAAAAATTTCTGGCGATGCAAAAACAGCATGCTGTTGAAGGTCAAACCAATTTACAGACCGTTCATGCCGATGCTTTACCGTGGATCGTGCATGCACTGTATCCGGAGCAGGTAGAACAATTCTTTATTTTATATCCAAATCCTGAGCCGCATAATCCGGCGCAGCGCTGGGTCAATATGCCATTTTTTGAGTTCCTGCTTTCCCGCCTGAAAACCGGTGGAACGATTACGCTGGCCAGTAATATTCCTGCCTATATCGAAGAAGCAGAAATACAAGTGCGAGAGCTCTGGAAGCTACCTTTTGTCAAAGAAGTGATTGCTGCAGATTTGGCGCGTACCCATTTTGAAATTAAATATCTGGAGCGCGGTGAACTATGCCAGCAACTGATCATCAGCAAGCCTGAAATTTATGTGACACGTTTTGATGATTTCCAGCCTTTGCAAGGGCAGAATGCCACCGTCTCGGAATAATCAGATGAGCAAACGCATTGCTATTGTGGGCGCAGGCCCCGCAGGCTTAATGGCAGCAGAAGTGCTCAGTCAGTTTGATTATGAGCTGCATGTTTATGAGCAAAAACCGTCTGCTGCGCGTAAATTCCTGATGGCAGGCAAAACCGGTCTGAATATTTCCCATGCCGAGCCTGTGCCACAGTTTGTACAACGTTATGATCAGGTGGAGTGGTTGTCTCCCTGGATCAAACGCTGGGATGCGCTCTGGATTCAAGACTGGATGAAACAGCTCGGTATTGAACCTTATATCGGTTCGTCTGGCCGGGTATTTCCCACAGAGATGAAAGCCGCGCCCTTACTGCGTGCCTGGCTCAAACGTTTAGCCAGTGATGGCGTTCAGTTTCATTACCGGCATAAAGTCAGCCAGTTGCAGCAGCAACAGCTTGAGCTGCATGATCTGAAAAATAATGAACATCGCACTGAATATTTTGATGCCATTATTCTGGCTTGTGGTGCAGTGTCCTGGTCAGCATTGGGTAGTGATGGGGCATGGCAAGCCTGGCTGAAACCGGATGAAATTGAGCCATTTCAGGCCAGTAATGCTGGAGTGGAATATCCTTGGTCTCGGTTTATGCAGCCAGTTTTTGGTCAACCTTTAAAGCGTGTCGAGGCATGGGTTGGGCAAGGTGAAAAAACCATTGGCGATATCGTGATCAGTCATTATGGTCTGGAAAGTGGTCTGATCTATAAGCAGGGTCGTGGCTTACGCGAGCAACTAAAACAGGGGCAGCCTATGCAGCTGCATCTGGACCTATTCCCAAATCAAAGCATCGAACAGCTTGCACAAAAATTACAGCCAAGTAAGAAGCAGTCTTTAAGTAATGTCTGGCGTAAAGCCGGATTGGACGGTGCCAAGGCAGCTCTAGTACGGGAGCTGGTGGCCAAAGCATTATGGCAAGACGCTCATGAATTAGCCAAAAAAATTAAACATTTGACTATTCCACTCACAGGTTTCCGCCCGATTGAAGAGGCGATTAGCTGTGCAGGTGGTGTCAAGCGTGAAGTGTTGTCAGAACAGCTACAATTGAAATCTAACCCGCATGTATTTCTTTGCGGAGAAATGCTGGACTGGGATGCACCGACAGGCGGCTATCTGCTGACCGCCTGTTTTGCCACAGGGCGTGCAGCGGGTGAAGGCGTGCATCAGTTTCTGACAGCAGATTAAGTCATTTCTGGCGCTTCTGCTGAGATTCAGGCTCAGCAGAACAGGTCTTGCTCATCCACGCTGTTTTCAAACTGCCAGTTCAGCTTAGATTATTTTTGTATTTGATCTAAGCTGTGTGCCAATCTAGCCTCCTAGACTATTCCTTCACTTGCCGGGAAGCGGGTTCTTTCTTGGCGAGATCTGGATATTGCGAACGCCAGCGTTCCAGCTGTTCTTGGGCGTGTAGATATTTCCCTAGACCTTTGACATTCTCACTGGCTTCATTCACGGGCGCAGCTTGAGTCTTGGGAGTATTGAGTAATTTGTCCTGATGTTCCCAGTACTGATACATCAAGCCCTGAATATAGCGGCCCTGTTCGGTTTTCAGTTCTAAAGCCTTTAACATATTCAATGCTGACTGGACATGATCACGCTGACGTTGCTGGACAAATTCTTCTGTCATATTTTCATCATCGCGCATGCTGTTCAATTCTTTTTCCAGGTCACTACTCATTTCCTGAAAGCGCTGTTCATAATCTGTCAATGCGGCAATATCATGCGGATCATCAGCAGTTTTAGGGAAGTCTTTCAGCGGCTCAGTTTTCAGTTCCTGCATGACTTGATCTGAAGCTGTATTATCTGTTATCGCTTCAGTCGGAGTTTCGGTCGTTTTCTGGTCACATGCCATCAGCAGCATGGCCGCAGCGAACAACAGCGTTCGTGTCATTCCTGGTATTTTATGCATGATCGCCTCCTGTTTTTAATTACTTTTCTTGAACACATAAATATGGGTGACATAAGGAAAATCGATCATTTCCTCTGCGCTTTTGGCTGTATATTGCTGGATGATCTGTTCAAATTGTTGTTTTAACTGTGCTTGTTGCTGTACCGGCATGGCTGCAATAAAACTGGTCGAGAGCAGCCGTTTCGATACCACCTGCTCGACACTGCCATGCTGTTGTTGGGTCATTGTGGTTTCTGCATAAGGCTGAAATAGCGTTTGCTGTGCAAAGACCTTGCGCCAGGCGCCACTATGATAGCGTGGCGTATCGCCTTCCAAGGGGGCAATACAATCGGCCAAGGCCTGAACCCAGTCTGCCCGAGTATCGCGCTGATTCAAGATTAACACCAGATAACCCTGCGGTTTGAGTACCCGGTCTAATTCTTGTAAGGTAGCAGAATCGGCAAACCAGTGAAATGACTGTGCACAAAATACCGCATTCAGGCTATGATCGGGCAAGGGAAGTTGATGGCTAACGCCTTCAAGAGCATGAATGTCCGGATGCGCCTGTTTTAATTGAGCCAGCATTTCCGGGACAGGATCAATTGCGATAATGTGCTTACTGAGCGGGCGTAAATAGGGGATAAACTTGCCGGTGCCGCTGCCCAAATCCAGAAGATGCGCATCTACAGGCAAAGCCAGCGTTTCACTCAGCCATTGGCTGATTTCTGCCGGATAATCGGGACGCACTTGCTGATAGAGCTCAGCCGACGCACTAAAACCCCGTTTTGCTGCAGGATGTAATGATTGTGTCATATTTTGCGCTTTTTAATCTTTTTGATCGATATAAAATAGCATATTCACTTTTTTGACAGCGTTCATTGACTGAATTGTTGTGGAAGGGTTCGATTTACCAGCACGGGAAAGTTATGGACAAGCAGATTGTTTTTGAAGATGAACATATACGCGCGATTTTTATGCCGGGATCTTCTTCAGAACTAATTTTTTCATTTGGCGATTTGATTACCCGTGCCAAGGGCCTCAACATCAATGCAGAAAAGTCACTGGCGAAATTCGAGTTTAATGTGCTTGGCATTATGCCCAAGCATAAATCCTGGTTTCCGCAAGGTTCCATGTGGAACATGTTGCAAGCCATCGCAGATCTGATTGAGCCGTTTCAGCAGCGTATTGCCTATGGCGGTTCGATGGGCGGCTATGCTGCGATCAAGTATTCCCGTGCCTTGGGCGTACAACGGGTGGTGGCGATGGTGCCGCAATACTCGATCGATCCGGAAGATGTACATGATGCCCGTTATAACATGTTCTATCAGCCAGAGCTGAATACAAATATGCGGGTTGCAGCCGAAGATATCGACCCTGCGTGTGAATATATTATTGTCTATGATCCTTACTGTGCCGAAGATCGTGCCCATTATCTGAAATTAGAGGCGCTGATTCCGCATCATCATGTGCTGCATTTACCTTTTACCGGACATGATGCGATCGCAGTTTTGGCCAGTTCCGAATTGCTCTATGACTTTTTGGTGCATGAATATGAGCCAAGCTATTTCTATCAGAAAATGCGCCGGGTCAAGAAAAACAGCAAGTTCTATTATCGCAAGGTGATTGAAAATGTCTTGCCACGACACCGCATGGCTTTGGGACACATTCTGAAAAATAACGATCTGCAACTGGATAACCAGTTTTTTGATGCCAGCCAGAAACAGGTGATTTTGCGGGAACTGTTACGCAATAAACAGGTTGATCAGCATGACCTGCTCAAACTGGGCATTCATGTGAATTTGCCGCAGGAAAATCGTCAGTTGCTGTTGGACCAGTATGGGCATGGTCTGGTATTTAATGTCATCAGCCATAAAATCGAAAGTTATGCAGAAGGTGCAATTGCCCTGAACCATAAATTCCTGATTCCAATTTATGCCAAAGGTAATGGTTTATTGAGTATTAACCTGAATGATGAACGTTATCTGGTGGTGATGAATGACCGGCATATCATGAAGCTGATCAAGGAACAGGATGAACTCAGTCTGGGCATGCACCCGATTTTAATGAAGCGCTATAGTGATTTTTATATGTTTAGCTATAAGCAGCTGAATCTGAGTACCAATGAATATGGTGCTGCTGCTTTTATCGACGATAGTGACAAAAATACGCAGTTTGTGACGCACAGTGAGACAAATTAACTGAAAATTTTAATAAAAAACAATTACTTGACTTGTTATGGGCTTGGCATAATATAGAGATAAGCGGTATAAATAATAAACCAATTATATCGTTCCCGATGGTTGAAACGAAGAAGGGGATCTCTATGATGCAAGCGACTCGGATGATGCAAGTATGTTTTATCTTCGGTTTGGTTCTACCCAATCTGGCGCATGCAGAAACTGTGCATCCTGCAGTGATTATGGTCAGTGCATCCGTCATTTTTATGATTATTCTATCCGTGTATGTGGTGTATCGAATCCGCAAGTCATTACGTAACTATATGGATAAACCGCTGGATTAATTGTTCCAGTGGAAACAGGTTGAAAAGCCTTAATGACTTGTTTTAAATGACACACATAAATTGTCAAACAGGATTGAGGGAACAGCCATGAAAGCCGTTTATTTAGACTATGCTTCTTTAGACCAGCAGGATTTGGACTTTCAGGCACTGCATGCCGCATTTGATCCACTTGTTTTGTATCCGGCGACCTCGGCTGCCGAGATTGTATCCCGTGTAGCTGATGTCGATGTCATCATAACCAATAAAGTCGTGATCGATGCAGCTACCATTCAACAATGCCCTGAGCTTAAACTCATTTTAATCTCTGCAACCGGTACCAATAATGTCGACCTTACGGCGGCCAAAGCACGTGGGATCGTGGTGTGTAACTGTCAGGCCTATGGTACTTCGGCAGTCGCGCAGCATACGATCATGTTGATGCTCAATCTGGCGACTTCATTCTTGTCGTACCAACGTGTATTAGAACAAGGCGAATGGCAAAAAGCCAGCCAGTTCTGTTTGCTGGATGCGCCGATTGTCGAGCTGGCCGGAAAAACACTAGGCATTGTCGGTTATGGCGAATTGGGTCATGCGGTGGCGAAACTGGCCGAAGCCTTTAGCATGAAAGTTCTCATTGCTGTGCTGCCAAACCGTCCGGCGGATGCATCGCGTGTGCCATTTGCCGAGCTGCTTGCTCAAGTCGATTTTCTCAGTCTGCATTGTCCACTCACTGAGGATACCCGACATTTAATCAGTCATGCTGAACTGGATGCAATGAAAAGCAGTGCATTTTTAATTAACTGTGCGCGTGGTGGTATTGTCGATGAAGCTGCTTTGGCTGAGGCTCTGCGTGCATGCAAGATTGCCGGTGCTGCGACGGATGTTCTAACGGTAGAGCCACCGAAACAGGGTAATGTGCTACTCGATCCTACAATTCCGAACCTGATTGTGACACCACATAATGCCTGGGGCAGTGTCGATGCAAGACAACGCATTGTGGATCAGATGGTGGAAAATGTAGAAGCATTTAAACAAGGTCAGCCGATCCGACAGGTCAATTCATAGACCGCGTTGATACAAGGTAATAGTTTTATTTTCTAAAAATAAAAAAGCCCATTACGGGCTTTTTTTATAAATCGGTTACCGCATAACTGGTGGCTGAACCTGAACCAGATTGAGGCTGCATTTTTGGGGTGGTTGTTTGCTGTGGGGCAGCAGAGGGCTCACTTAAAGGCTGCTGAACAATAGCCGCCTGCTGTGAATTGCCACGCCAGACTTCTTTGGTCTGCTGGATTTTCTGACCGGTTTGCTGGGCTGCCTGAGTTGCACCCTGATCTACTTTTTGCAGTGTTTCCGAGGTTGCAGATTTGGTATTGCTCCAGGCCCGGTCTACCCCCGGCTTGATTTTGGCAATGCCTTTTTCCGTTGCTTCACCGACTTTCTCGGCGGTATTAATCACGCCTTCTTGTGCTTTATAGGCAAACACATGCAGCAAGTTCGGATTTTCACCATAGGGTTTAACCGGTTTGGCAGACTGAGTCGTGGTTTGTGCGAATGCTGGAACAGAAAGCATTAAAGCTGTCGTTAAAATAATTGGGGTTTTGATATTCATTATGGATCGACCTCGAATTCGTCTAAGTGCGGTCTGAGTTTGTTTTTCAGTGTAACGGATAATTGGTCAAAAACAATGAATATCCTGTGAAGAGTGCAGAGCTTTCAGGTTGATCTGTGCCGAAATATTGTAATTTTTAAAGAAAGGGCAGTAGAAATTAGCCCAAGTGTCGAATTGATTTTTAGCAAAATAAAAGCCCTGTTCTTAGACTAGAAACAAGGCGATCTTTTTAATCACATTGTGTCAGGGCATCTTTGGCGAAATGTTCGCGTAAGCTGACAAAGTTCTTCTGTACCCCTGCATCGTGCAGGTCAAATTTTTGTGCAGTGCTAGTACCGTCGCGCTGGAAAGTCGCTGAGCCGGCATCGATTAGAGTCATACCTTTAAATGACCATTGTTCAATGACACGGTTATTGCCAATATCACCGGTGAATTCAATCACGCATTTGTCGAGGAATTTGGTCAGTTTTGCCTTGTTGTTGGTGGTAGCTGGAACAACTTCGAGGTTTTGGACTTCCTGTAAGACGCCAACCTGAAGCTGTGGGATTTTTGGTGCAGATGTACAAGCTGTAACTGCGATACTCGCAAGACCAGTCAGAATGAGTGTTTTAAATTTCATATGATTCTTTCTTGTTGAGTGTTGTTAGGTTGAGTATAGGGAATCGGTTAGAAAATGACTATAGCTCAATGATTAACGATTCCAATCCTGCGTACGAATACGACCAGTTTGATAATAAATTGAGACTAATTCAATAAAATTTTTAAAGTCGGAATTTTCATTTAAAATTCGATTTATTGATTGCCAATCCACTTCTGGTCTCCGGCGAGCAGGAAGCAAAATTTCGCTTTCAGTAGGATTTTCAGGAATTAAAATTATTACACCAATACCATGGAGGGCTGAGAGCATACGAAGTTCTTCTTCAACTTCATTGGTAGAAATTGAGGTCGCAACTAAATATCCTTCATTTGCCCAACTAGAATTACTTACTGCTTGGAAAAAACTACTTCTAATATTTGAGTTATTTAGTTCTTTTTTTACCTCGAATGACCAAAGTCGAACATTTTGTCCAGAACTATGCTTTACACAAGTTTTAACTAGATCATTCCATTTATTATCTAATGCTTGCATTGCCACAATATCTGGATGTAGCCATTGATTACCATTTTGTCCTCTAGTATTTGATGATCTTTTTTCATCAATTCTTAATGTAAGCAAATTGAGTTCTTGGGATAGGTATTCTATCAATACAGGATATAAGTCATATTCTGAAAATATTTTTTCTTGAATCGATGGGGGATTATTGTCTTCTGCATCAATAATTAATGAATTATGGAAGTCAATTCCTTTTACTGGTGAAAGATTTGAAGTTGGTTCATACCAATATTGGCGTGGACTTGGTTTTTCTTGATATTTTACACAAGGTGAACCGTACCGGGTTTGTCGGAGACTTTTTTATTTAAGTTAGGCCACCTGACCTAACGGGTTAATCTTATCATAGTACATTGCTTCAAACTCAAAAGGCGATACATAACCCAGTGCACTGTGTACACGCTTTTTATTGAACCAATCTACCCAGTTTAGTGTCGCAAGTTGTTCATCCGCGAAACCTT